>CAYNIK010000050.1:4531-5729 GCA_964397145.1 uncultured Limnohabitans sp. | reverse complement strand
GCCTACCGATACACGGAGGAGATTTTCGGGAGTGGTGGTATTTGGACCCTCCACAGCAGCCCTACGTTCGATCAAACTTTCTACCCCACCTAGACTGGTCGCATTGGCGAAGAATCGAAGTTTGGACACCAATCGATCTGCCGCTGCCGCTCCACCTTTTACGGTGAATGAAACCATCCCTCCAAAGCCATGCATCTGCTTGGCTGCCACTGCGTGGTTGGAATGAGTAGCCAATCCTGGGTAGTATACTTTTTCCACTTGTGCATGAGAAACCAGAAATTCCGCCAAGGCCTTGGCATTGCTGGCATGTCCCTTCATTCGGTAGGCCAGTGTACGGATACTGCGGGTCAAATAGTAGCAATCTGTAGGGGAAGGAACTGCGCCACCAATGCGCTGCACATTTCTGATTTTTTCCCAGAAGGCATCTTTTTTTGCCGTCACCAAGGCTCCTCCGAGGATATCCGAATGCCCCCCAAAATACTTGGTGCTGCTGTGCATGACCAAGTCTGCACCCAGATCGATGGGGTTTTGAAATACTGGTGTAGCAAAGGTATTGTCACAAGCCAAAAGGGCTCCCTGCGCCTTGGCCAAGGCAGAAATCGCAGGGATATCGGTCACCTTCAAAAGCGGGTTGGAAGGCGATTCCACCCAAAAAAGTGCCGTATTGGGACGGATGGCATTTTTCACCGCATCAAGATTACTCATGTCCACAAAGGTCACCTCGTGAATGCCCGCAAAGAGCTGCACCATGGAATTGTGTAGCCCATGGTACATGTCATCCGGAGCCACGATATGGGACCCTGGCGCAAGGGCCTGGTAAACGGCTGTACCGGCAGCATTTCCTGAAGAAAAAGCCGCTGCATCTTCTCCCTTTTCCATAGCTGCCAAGACCTGTTCCAAGGAATGTCGATTGGGATTGTTGGCACGAGAATACAGCATCCCTCCTTCGTTTCCATGTTCAAAGGTCGTGCTCAAGGTGATGGGCTGCACCACAGCGCCGTGACTCTCCTGAGTCCCATTGCCGAGGTGAATGGTCAAGGTTTCAAATTTCATAGGGACAAGTTAGAAAAGTCTAGGTAAGGAGGAAAACCCTTCCTATAAAAAAAGCCCTGCGGTCTCGCAAGGCTTTTGATTATCGAATTCGATCTACTGAGCGAACCAGCGCTTCGTCCTTTTTGATAAAGCGGTTGGCGAGCAT
>CAYNIK010000050.1:0-4431 GCA_964397145.1 uncultured Limnohabitans sp. | reverse complement strand
CAAGCGCTCTTATTTCTACCGGATCACCTTTTCCAAAAATCCCTTCCTGCAGGATCTCGCTTGGCAACTTTTTCAGCAGCCGGATGTTACAGCAATGAACGAAGCAGCCCAACTCCTGCTCGGTTACGAGGATTTTGAATGCTTCAGCAAGGTACATACCGAGGTGAACCATTTCCGCTGCAAGATATTCGAAGCCTATTGGGAACCAAATGGGGAAGAATTGCTTTTTCACATTACGGCCAACCGCTTTTTGCGGGGGATGGTCCGATCTATCGTCGGCACCTTGTTGGAAGTAGGCTTTGGTCATCGACCTGTCGAAGACTTACACCAAATCATTGCTTCCAAGGACCGCACCCAAGCCGGTAAAGCAGCACCTGCAAAAGGCTTGTTTTTGAGCAAAATCGAGTACCCAACACACATTTACCTAGACTAAACAGGCTTTGAGCTTAGAAAAAGAAAAAGAATCAGCAGGAGAAATCCTAGACATGAAGGTCTTGCGGCAGCTCTACACCTATGTGAAGCCCTACCAAAAGCAATTCTATTTTCTAGTTGCGCTGACCATCGCCTTGGCTATTCTAGCCCCCACCCGACCCTACTTTATTCAAATTGCCATCGATGAGCACGTAGCCGTAGGTGATGCAGCAGGACTAATCCGGATTATTTACATCCTAGTAGGACTGATGATTGTCCAGGCCTTGGCTCAATGGGCCCATACCTACTATTCGGGCTGGATTGGACAGGTCATCATCAAAGACATTCGCGTACGCTTGTACAAGCATTTGCTGAAACTTCGTCTCCAATTTTTTGACAACACCCCCATCGGAAGGCTGGTAACCCGAAATGTCTCCGACATTGAAACACTCGCAGACGTATTTAGCGAAGGACTTGCAGCCATCATCGGTGACCTACTTCAGATCATTACGATTCTGGGTGTAATGTTCTACATCGACTGGAAACTCACGTTGGTCTCCCTCAGCACACTGCCACTATTGGTGATCTCCACCTACGTGTTTAAGGAAAAAATCAAAGTCACCTTCAACGACGTGCGCAATGCCGTGGCCAACCTGAATTCCTTCCTGCAGGAACACATTACCGGAATGACCATCGTGCAGCTTTTTAATCGGGAAAAAAGAGAATACGAAAAATTCAAGGAAATCAACCGAGAGCATCGTGCAGCACACATCCGTTCGGTTCTGTACTATTCCGTGTACTTTCCTGTTGCCGAAATCATCCAAGCCATTGGCATTGGACTCGTAGTCTGGTACGGTGCAGTCGGCGTGCTTGGCATGGATCTGCAGATCGGCGTTTTGATCTCCTTTATCATGTACCTGCAACTCTTTTTCCGACCCATTCGGATGATTGCAGACCGGTTCAATACGCTCCAAATGGGCGTAGTGAGTTCCTCCCGAATCTTCAAACTCCTTGCTTCCAGCGAGCACATCGCCAACGAAGGAAGCTTCAGCCCAGAAAAGGTGCAAGGGAATGTCAAACTGGATCAGGTGTGGTTTGCCTACAAGGAGGAAGATTACGTACTCAAGGACATTTCCTTTGAGGTGAAAAAAGGACAAACCATTGCCCTTGTTGGTGCTACAGGTGCCGGCAAGTCCTCCATCATCAACTTGATTTCTCGCTTTTACGAAATCAACAAGGGCACCATCACCATCGACGGCACCAACATCCAAGAGTTTGAATTGAGTGCACTCCGCAAACACATCGGCGTGGTGCTGCAAGATGTGTTTTTATTCTCCAGTAGCATCTACCAAAACATCACCTTAGGCAATCCAAACATTACAAGAGAGCAAGTGCTGGCAGCCGCCGAACTAGTAGGCGCCTCCAAATTCATTGAAAAACTCCCGGGCGGATTGGATTACAACGTGATGGAACGAGGGGCCACCCTTTCGGTGGGGCAGCGCCAACTGATTTCCTTTGTTCGAGCCATGGTGTACAATCCCGAAATCTTGATTTTGGATGAAGCCACCTCTTCCGTGGATTCGGAAACAGAGGAATTGATCCAAGAATCCATCGAAAAAATGATGCAGGGTAGAACCTCCATCGTGATCGCACACCGCCTTTCCACCATCCAGAAAGCAGACCAAATCTTAGTGCTTAACAAGGGTGAAATTGTGGAACGCGGGACACACGACTCCTTACTGGAACAAGGAGGCTATTACACCCAACTGCATCAAATGCAACGAAAAATGGCCACGCTTTAATTCCGTTTTGGCAATGCGACTACTTGTAACCGCACTTCTCCTCCTACTTCCGATTTTGGGACAGGCCCAAGAAAGAGGTCTTGGCTTTCGCTTTGGGGAGCCTTTTTCCATCAGTTACAAAGACTTTGTAAAAGATTACCTATCCTATGAAGTATTGGTAGGCTCCGGCAGCATCAATAGGGATGCTTACTACCAAAAATCATTCAATCGCCGACCTCCTAGTTCGGCCGCAACCTTGGTTTCACTCGAGGGTACAAGGGGAGTCGCCGTATCCTTCCGAATGGCCCTCCATGCAGATTTTACGAATGCCTTTCCTCTGGAAGAAGGGTACCTGTTGGGATATGCTGGGCTCGGCGCCCAGCTAAGGACCACTCAAGTCAACTACCGCTACACCCAAGTGAGCAACACCATGAATCCCCCACTACCCTTGCAAACCGAAAACCGCACCAATGGGGATTTAGGACCGGAAGCATTTTTGGGAGCAGAATACTATTTTGATCCAGTTCCTTTTTCCGTATTTGTGGAAGCAGGTGTATTTACTGAACTCATCGATCGCGCCCACCTCAAAGGTCAGGGGGGTATCGGCATTCGTTATTTATTTTGATCATGAAAAAAATCAGCATCATCGCTTTATTCCTGGTACTCCTGGGCATTTGCGGATACTTCCTTTTTGATTATTTGGGTGGCAATCGGCCGGTAGAACTGAGTCTTGAGGCCAAATCTCCTGATACACTTACTGGGAAAACATTCCGTGGAACTCCCATGAACAAGGGATTGGAGGAGGTTTTTCAAACCATCCAAGGAACTCAAAAATTAAATCCAGGAACATCCCTGCACACGATCTATTATGTGGAGCCCGCAGGCAAATTGGATACCTTGGAAGTGTTTGTTGGAATCAATCTTCCCTTTGGTACCCAAGACTTGGAAATAAAGAAATTCACTGAGACCCGATACATTTTAGCGAAAGTAACGGGCAGCAAATGGGTAATGCCTGGTCCAGAAACCATCAAAGAAAAAATTCAAGCCTATGCTGAGGCCAACAAACTCACCTTGAGCGGCTATTACATCGACAAAATCGTCAGCGAAACCGAAGTTCATGTTCTGGCTCCAGTCCGCTAAGGAGGCTTAACCTCCAATTATTCCGCCCTCAGCCCTTTTCTTTATTCCCTTTTCCGAATTCAGTTTCTGATTTCCCATCCACTCGTATCTTTGCGCCATGAAACTCCAAAACGATCTGCTGCTTCGCGCAGCGAGAGGTGAAAAAACCGAACGGACACCCGTCTGGTTGATGCGACAAGCGGGTAGAATTCTTCCAGAATACCGAGCTGTTCGGGAGTCTGTATCCGGTTTTATTGAGCTGGCGCAAACACCAGAACTTGCCGCTGAGGTGACTATTCAGCCTGTAGACCTGCTTGGAGTCGATGCTGCCATTATTTTTTCAGACATCCTGGTGATCCCAGAAGCCATGGGCTTGCCCTACGAAATGGTGGAAAAGCGAGGCCCTTGGTTTCCCCAAACCGTACGGTCCGAAGCGGACCTCAAAAAACTTCGGATTGCGGAAGGAGACAACGACCTGCAATACGTGATGGATGCGATCCAGATTACCAAGAAAAATCTGCAAGGCCGCGTGCCTTTAATCGGATTTGCTGGAGCCCCTTGGACAATCTTCGCCTACATGGTCGAGGGCAGTGGCAGCAAAACGTTTTCCCTTTCCCGAGAGAAATTGTACCGAGACCCGGTTTTTTCCCATCAACTCCTGCAGCTCATTACCGATTCCACGATCAACTACCTGAAAGCTCAAATTCGTGCAGGGGCAGATTTAGTGCAATTATTTGACAGTTGGGCAGGGATCTTGGGTCCAGCCCAGTACGAAGAGTTTTCCTTGAAATACATCTCCCAGATCTGCGATGCGATCACCGAAGTACCAGTAACCGTATTTGCCAAAGGTGCGTTTTTTGCACGTGAGTCACTAGCCAAACTTTCCTGCGAAACCATAGGGCTAGACTGGAACATGGGAATTGCAGAATCTCGAAAGTTGATTGGCCCTGACAAAACCCTGCAAGGAAATCTAGATCCTGCTGCGCTTTACGGCAATCCGGATCAGGTAAGGGCGGCCACACTAGCCATGATGGAACAGTTTAAAGGCAGTCGACACATCGCCAACCTAGGCCATGGCGTCTATCCAGACATTGATCCAGAGATGGTCAAGGTATTTATT
>CAYNIK010000049.1:0-7670 GCA_964397145.1 uncultured Limnohabitans sp. | reverse complement strand
AATGGCCCAGTCTACGGGACTTCCACAAGTCTGACCTAAGGTAACCCCGCCGAAAGACGGGGTTTTCTTTTTCCCTTGGCTAATATTTTTTCACTAGGGAGCCCCCAATTAACTTATAAGAGTAGCCACTTTTTTACAAGCAACCAAAGAAGATAAATTAAGAATTTAAATTACCTGAGCCGTGGTCCGTTGACCGTGGTCTGTCGTCTGTGGGCCATTTAAAACCATTTCATCATCGTAGCAATCAATTTCTTCACCCGAATCCCGTATGGGGGACGCAGCAAGCTGACGTTGTTGAAACCGATGCGCTGCTTCAATACTCCCTTCTCATTGCTGAATGCTAAAAATCCATACTTGCCATGAGCTTTGCCTATCCCACTGTTGTTGACCCCACCAAAAGGAAGTTCGCTGTGTAGAAAATGAAGCACACAATCGTTAATCACTAGATTGCCAGAACTCGTTTCTCTCATCACCCGCTTGGCTCTGCTATCGTCCTTCCCAAAAAAGTATAGGGCCAAAGGCTTGGGCTGGGAATGGATCAAGGCCAGGGCGTCGTTGAGGTGGTTGTAACTAAGTATGGGTAAGATTGGCCCAAAGATTTCTTCTTGGAAGACAAGCATGTCTTCGGTAATTCCTGAAATCAAGGTAGGGGCAAGGTAGCGACTTTCTTCGTCCAGCTCTCCACCGGCTTCTACCTGCGCACCTTTTTGAAGGGCATCCTCTAGTAATTGGCTAATCCGTTCAAAATGCTTGGTGTTGATCAGTCGGGCATAATCTGGACTTTGACTGATTCCCTTTCCTTCCGGATCGTAATAGCGAGTCAATACCTCGCGCGCATGGCCAATAAAGATTTCCTTTTTGTCTTCAGGCACCAGGATGTAATCGGGAGCAATGCAGGTTTGTCCGCAGTTGACAAATTTCCCCCAGATTAATTTTTCTGCTGCATCTTTCAGGTCTGCAGATGCATCTAGAATTACTGGTGACTTGCCCCCCAATTCCAAGGTTACGGAACTCAAATGTTGTGCAGCTGCACGCATCACAATTTTTCCAATCGCTGGGCTTCCCGTAAAGAAAATATGGTCAAAAGGCAATGCCAGAAGTTCTGATGCTACTTCTTTTTCTCCCAAACACACTGCTACCTCATGGGGAGCAAATAGGTCACTTACCAGATCAAAAACTAGCTGGGCCGTATGGGGCGCATATTCAGAAGGCTTCAGAATGGCGGTGCATCCCGCTGCAAGTGCAGAGACCAAGGGTCCTATGGCCAAGTTGAAAGGAAAATTCCAAGGAGAAATCAACAGCGCTCTCCCTTTGGGCTCGGCCACCACAAAAGCGGAAGTCCCGAACATGGGAAGGGGTGTCGGTTGTGGCTGAGGCCGCATCCAGTTAGATAAATTTTTTAGGCAATGCTTGATTTCAGAGGTGACCGGAAAGATTTCATTGAGGTCTACTTCAGGAGCAGGTTTGTTGAAATCCAACCAAAGTGCTTCGTGAATGGCTTCCTGGTGTGCATTGATCCAGTTCAATACCTTGGTTAATCGCTCCTTTCGCTCAACTAACGTGGAGGATCTCCAGGCAATGGAGGTGGGCAGTTGGCTTACAAAAAGTTCGGATGGACTAGGGCGAAGGTCTGAACGCATAGGGACAAGGGAATAAGGAAAATGTCAGCCTTCAAGTTAGCCAATTTTGTAGAAAATTGGATGATGCTTGATCGGATGTCTTTCCTGGGCTTGAAGAAATTTCGATGCGGGATTAGGTAGTTTTGGAACTATCCTGAATGAGGAGGTTGAGTTGATTCAGTTCCTTCTCACTGAGATCTCTCCATTTGCCGACGGCGAGATCGAGTTGAATGTGCATGATGCGAATCCGCTTGAGTTGCGTGACCTGGTAGCCCAAATGTGCACACATGCGGCGAATTTGCCGATTTAAGCCTTGAGTAAGGATGATTCGGAATTTAAAGCGATTGATAGCCACCACGGTGCAGGGATCGGTTACCGTACCCAAGATGGGAATGCCGGCACTCATTTTTTGAACGAAACTTGGATGGAGAGGCTTGTCCACGGTTACCACATATTCCTTCTCGTGGTTGTTTTTTGAGCGGAGAATCTTATTGACCAAATCGCCTTCACTGGTCAAAAGAATCAGCCCTTCGCTGTCTTTATCCAGTCTCCCAATCGGAAAGATGCGCTCGGGATGGCCTATGAAATCGATGATGTTGTCTTTTTCCCCTAAGGTATCGGTGGTGGACACGATTCCTACAGGCTTGTTGAAGGCAATGTATACGTGCTCTTGCTTGGGCTTTCCAATTAGTTGACCATCTACTCGTACCTCATCCTGAGGAAAGACCTGGGTACCTAACTCTGGGATTTTGCCGTTGATGGTAATTCGTTTTTGTTCCAAAAGGCCATCTGCAGCTCGGCGGGAGCAAAAGCCTACTTCACTGAGGTATTTATTGATCCGAATGGAGGATTCTTGACTCATAAACTAGGCGGAGGCTTTTTTTATTTCTGGGGCTCCAAGCAAGCCAAAAGATGTCTTTTTTCCAAGTATAAGGCCATAAAGTAATCGTATCGGGTCCTTTAATTCTATTTTTTGGCGGTTGGTAAAAGAATTAACGATTGGTTCAAATGTAGTTTCTCAAGGTGAATTGATCATTTCAGGTGAAAAAAGTAAAGAAAAACAGCATTACCTCAGGGAATCTTAGCAGACTGCTATCGTTCTGTGTAGCATTTATTTATCTTTGACCTCCCAAAAATTAGGAAATAGTCATGTTAAGAACGCATACCTGTGGCGAACTTCGCCTTCATCATGTCAATCAACAAATCACCTTGGCCGGCTGGGTACAGCGGGTTAGGAATAAAGGAGGCCTGATTTGGGTGGATTTGAGGGACCGTTATGGGGTCACCCAACTAATTTTTGAAGAGGGCTCTACTGACAAAGCTTTGCTGGAAAAGGCAGCTCAACTCGGTAGAGAATTTGTGGTTCAAGCTACCGGAAAGGTATTGGAACGAACTTCCAAGAACGATAAAATGTCTACTGGAGACATTGAAATCAAAGTGGAGGAATTAGCCGTATTGAATCCGGCCAAGGTGCCTCCATTTATTATTGAGGACGAGACTGATGGTGGTGACGAACTTCGGATGCGCTACCGTTACCTAGATCTTCGGAGAAATGTAATCCGCGAAAAACTACAGTTGCGTCATCGAATGATGCAGGAAACTCGCAACTACATGGATAAGCAACAGTTTATCGAAGTAGAGACCCCTGTATTGATCAAGTCTACTCCAGAAGGGGCGCGGGACTTTGTCGTGCCAAGCCGTGTCAATCCGGGCGAGTTTTATGCTTTGCCTCAATCCCCACAGACTTTCAAGCAACTCTTGATGGTCAGTGGATTTGACCGCTACTTCCAAATTGTCAAATGCTTTCGAGACGAGGACTTACGCGCCGACAGGCAGCCTGAGTTTACCCAAATTGACTGCGAAATGGCATTTGTCAATCAAGAGGACATTCTCAACACTTTTGAAGGACTCATCAAGCATTTGTTTTCCTCCGTAAAAGGGGTAGATCTAGGCCATGTACCGCACATGACTTTTGCCGATGCCATGAAATACTATGGCAATGACAAACCCGACTTGCGTTTCGATATGAAATTTGTGGATTTAACCAGCCTAGCCAAAGGAACAGGGTTTGCAGTAATCGATCAGGCAGAAATTGTCCTCGCCATCTGTGCCAAAGGGGCGGGGGAATACACGCGTAAGCAATTGGATGAATTGACCGACTGGGTGAAGCGACCACAAATCGGAGCAAAAGGATTGATTTATGTGCGTTACCAAGAAGATGGAGTGCTCAAGTCCAGCGTAGATAAATTTTATACCCAAGACCAATTGAAGACCTGGGCAGATGCCTGCGGTGCAGCACCAGGAGACTTGATGCTCGTACTTAGTGGGGATGAAAAGACCACCCGTAAGCAGATGTCTGAACTTCGCTTGAAAATGGGTGAAGATCTAGGTTTGCGTGATCGAAATGTATTTGTGCCGCTTTGGGTAGTGGACTTCCCTCTTTTGGAGTGGGATGAGGAATCTCAGCGCTTCCATGCGATGCACCACCCCTTTACCTCTCCGAAGCGAGAAGATATTCCTTTGCTGGAGTCAGATCCAGGTTCCGTACGAGCCAATGCATACGATTTGGTGATCAACGGGGTAGAAGTGGGTGGAGGATCGATTCGTATCCACGATCGCGCCACCCAGCAACTGATGTTCACTCATTTAGGGTTTACTGACGAGGAGGCGCAAAAGCAATTTGGATTTTTGATGGAAGCATTCGAATACGGAGCTCCACCCCACGGAGGTATTGCCTTCGGATTTGATCGATTGTGTGCCATTTTTGGAGGCTCAGACTCTATTCGCGATTACATTGCTTTCCCTAAAAATAACTCCGGTAGGGATGTCATGATTGATTCTCCGAGTACGCTTGCCGATGCGCAACTGGAAGAATTGTCTATTCGAGTGGCTTTGAAAAAGTAAATTTGTCTACGGCTGACGGTCCACCGTCAACAGTCAATTCTGTAAACCGATTAATTCTGCTCCAAATTTGGATGCTAAACTCTATCGTACCACAACTTGCTGTAGACCGTGGTTAGTGGACTGTTGTCTGTTTGTCAATGGTCGACCGTCAACAGACGACCGCTTATCGAAGTGACCTTAAAGCCTTATTTTCTTTGGGAAGCATTAAAGTGGATGTGTCATCCGCACCAACTTTATCCTGAATCGCAATCGGCTGTGGACAGTGGACTGTTGTCTGTTGACTAGACCTGATGACCTTTTTTTATTTAGTGCCGACAAGGTAAGAGCGAATTCCCATGACAAGTAGGAGTTGGGCTGTGGCGTAGGTGCCCATGATGAGGATGCCTGCTTCTGGAAAATCTTGATAAAATCGAGCCAAGGCTAAAATTCCATCGGACACCAAAAAAAGGAGGGCGCCAATAAAAACCTGCCAAAAGGAGGCGGAGTTGGTCTTTTTGAAGCGTGCACGAGCTGTAGTCACCATACCTACGATGACGAGGATGTAGGCGATTACCGGAATTTTCAAACCTCCTAGGTTGGGATAGATGAAATAGAAAACTAGACCTGCAACAAGAAATATGGGCAAGTTGTAAAAAAAGGTGCGGATAAAATGCCAGGAATCCAGGCTTGTCTCGGGTTGCTGAGCCAGGCGAAATCCAAAGATGTAGCAAACATGAGCCATCAGAAAGGCGCCTAAGCCATAGATAAAAAGATCGGACCAGAGGAGTAAAATGTCTCCAAGCCAGGAAAATAGTAGCGCAGCTAGGATGGTCTTGGCAAGCAGGGTGGAGGCGATGGGCTTGCTGATGAAGTAGAAATACAGAATCAATCCCAGTAGAATTAGTGGTTTGGAATAAAACCGCATGGACTCATTTTGGTCTGTTAAGAAGCTTAAATCCAAGACCGTAGCGATCAAAAACAGGTAAAGCCAGATGATGTGTTTGTCTTTCAAGGTAGGCAGCTATTTTTTGTTAAAACTAAGCGTAAAATTTAATCTCTCATTCATCTCATTGAAAATGGGAGGTTTCATGAAATAAAATTTTGTCAAAACAATTTCAGGCAGTTATTGGTTTTGTTTGGAAACAAGAAATTCGAAAGGACAAAAAGCAATAATAATGAAGATTTATTGCCAAAAACCTAAAAAATATTTGGTTGCCGTGTTATCCTTTCGTTAAAAAATGTGAAATTTGGCAAGCAAAATTTAACCTGTAATTCTAGTACCCCTTTTAAATCGAGTTTAACTTTGCAAGGATTTTAAATCAAAACCAACTTACCAAAAACCAAACTTATGAGGCAAAATTTACTGAAGAATTTGCTGGCCGTATTTCTACTCGTGATGAGTACGGGGCTAGCAATGTCACAGGGAGTTACGACTTCTGGTATCACCGGAACAGTAACTGAAGCCAACGGACAGGCCCTTCCAGGTGCCAACGTGGTCGCTACGCACCTTCCTTCAGGTACTCGCTATGGCGCTGTATCTAACGTAGAAGGTAAATATTCAATCCCAGGGATGCGTATTGGAGGTCCTTACAGACTTTCTGTGTCCTTTATAGGATTTTCTACTCAAGAAGTAGATGGTTTGATTCTTTCTTTGGGTACATTCTCTAATGTAAACATTACCTTGAAGGAAGATGGCCAGGAACTATCTGAAGTATTGATTACTGCAGACCAAAACAGCCTTTTCTCTAGCGAGCGTACAGGTGCTAACACGGCGATTGACAACAGAGCCTTGAACAAGCTTCCAACTATCTCTAGAAGTATCAACGACTTTACAAGATTGTCTCCACAGTCAAATGGACAATCATTTGCTGGTCAGGATTCTCGATTGAACAACATCACAGTCGATGGTTCTTACTTTAACAACTCCTTTGGTTTGGGTTCTGGTTCTAACCCAGGTGGTAGAACAGGTGTATCTCCAATTTCTTTGGATGCGATCGAACAAATCTCTGTGAACGTCGCTCCTTATGACGTGAGACAAGGAAACTTTACCGGTGCTGGTGTAAACACAGTAACCCGTTCAGGTACTAACGAATTTTCAGGATCTGCTTATTATTTCTTCCGGAACAACAACAACGTAGGTAAAGAAGCAGGTGAAAATAAGTTCAATCCTGGTGATTTCAGCTACAAGCAGATTGGTTTCCGTGTAGGCGGTCCAATCATCAAAGACAAATTGTTCTTCTTCGCTTCTTTTGAAGACGAAGCAGAAGCAAGACCAGGTACCACTTGGACTGCAAATACAGGTTCACAGCCAATTACTGGTAACGTAACTCGCGTATTGGCATCTGATTTGGATGGATTGAGCAAGTATTTGAAAGACAAGTTTGATTACGAAACTGGCCCTTACCAAGGATATGACAACGAAACATTGGGTAAGAAGTTTTTGATCAAGTTGGACTACAACATCAATGACAAAAACAAGTTGAGCTTGAGATACAACCACCTAGATTCTTCTACGGATGTGTTGATGTCTGGTTCTTCTTCTTTGGGTTTTGGTAACCGTAACTTCAGACCTGAGGCCTTGAACTTCCAAAACTCTAACTACAGCATCATGGAAAATATCCGATCTGTAGTAGCGGAATTGAATACGCGTATCAATACCAACATGTCAAATAACTTGATCATTGGTTACACCTACCAGGACGAAAGCCGTGGTTACAAAGGTGAATTCTTCCCTATGGTGGATATCTTGAACAACGGTGCTACCTACACTTCTTTTGGATTTGAACCGTTTACTCCAAACAACGAGTTGCGTTACAAGACTTTCCAGATTCAGGAAAACTTGCAAATCTTCAAGGGCAACCATACCATCACTACTGGTTTCAGCTACGAAAACTACCAGTCTGAAAACGTATTCTTCCCTGGTTCTCAGTCTGTGTACGTATACAACTCCTTGGCTGATTTCTACAAGGATGCAGATAA
Source organism: uncultured Limnohabitans sp. (assembly GCA_964397145.1). GTDB lineage: Bacteria > Bacteroidota > Bacteroidia > Cytophagales > Cyclobacteriaceae > Algoriphagus. Next base: position 189 of record CAYNIK010000049.1, on the reverse strand, counting down.
CTTCCTTGCTAATGGCAACACTGTTGCTTCAGGTGTAAACTTGAGAAGATTCCAAGTTCGTTGGAACAACATTCCTGGTTCTGAGAAACCAATCCAGCCTTTGGAAGTAAATTATGGTGGTGTCTTCATTCAGGACGAATGGCAGGCTAGAACCAACTTGAAGTTGACCGCTGGTTTGAGAGTAGATGT
>CAYNIK010000048.1:0-7682 GCA_964397145.1 uncultured Limnohabitans sp. | reverse complement strand
AACGAGAAATGGAAACAAAGGTTGTCCTTGGAATAGGAGGGAATAAAGGAGATCGAGCAAGCTATCTTTCTCAGGCTGTAGAAGCCTTGTCGAAGCAGGTGACCTTTATTTCTTGTTCTCAAGTTTACGAATCCGAAGCTTGGGGTGGAGTAGCACATAATGGAAATTTTTTGAATCAGGTGCTCCTCGTCCAAACGAACCTGGATCCATTGGCCTTGTTGCAGGTCACGCAGAAAATTGAAATTGAACTAGGAAGGACTCGGGAACAGCATTGGGGAGACCGAACAATTGATATAGATATCCTCTATTTTGGTGAGCTAGTCAGTAGCGATCCCCAATTGATTCTCCCCCATCCGTATATCTCTGAACGCAGGTTTGTATTGCAGCCCTTGGCCGAAATTTTACCTCTAAAAAAACATCCTGTTTCTGGCAAGACTTCGGTAGAACTTTTGGCTGCCTGTTCAGATTTGGGTAAGGTGGTTGTTTGGAAAAAAGAATAAAAAAAATCCCACCTGCAAAGGTGGGATTTTGAAATTAAAGACCGGATACGATAGCTTCGGGATGGATTTTTTTGACCAATCCTTGCAGTACTTTTCCAGGACCACATTCCACAAATTCAGTAGCACCATCGGCTACCATTTGTTGCACAGATTGAGTCCATTTTACAGGGGCAGTCAGTTGGGCAATTAAGTTTGCCTTGATACTGGCTACATCCGATACCGCCGTGGTGCTCACGTTTTGGTAAATTGGGCAGATCGGGCTGTGAAACTGAGTTTCTTCGATTGCTTTCTGAAGTTTTTCTCGTGCAGGCTCCATCAATGGGGAATGGAAGGCACCTCCTACAGGTAGGGGTAAGGCTCTTTTTGCTCCTGCTGCTTTGAGGAGTTCACAGGCAATTTCAATCCCTTTGGTAGATCCAGAGATCACCAATTGTCCTGGACAGTTATAGTTGGCAGCAACTACGATTTCACCAGAGATTCCTGCACAGATTTCTTCCACTACCTGGTCTTCCAATCCAAGGATTGCTGCCATGGAGGAAGGGTTGATTTCACAAGCTTCTTGCATCGCTAAGGCGCGCTGGAATACCAAGCCTAATCCATCTTCAAAACTCAAGACACCATTGGCTACTAAGGCTGAAAATTCGCCCAAAGAATGACCAGCAACCATGTCTGGAGCAAAGTTGGGTGTGGTTTTTGCCAAAATCACGGAGTGTAAAAAGATGGCAGGTTGCGTGACTTTAGTTTGTTTGAGTTCTTCTTCCGTTCCTTCAAAGAGGATGTCTGTAATTCGGAAGCCTAAAATCTCGTTTGCTTTTTCAAATAAGGCTTTTGCCTCTGGATTTTCTTCGTAGAGGGATTTGCCCATTCCTGGGAATTGGGCTCCCTGGCCCGGAAATACAATCGCTTTCATTTCTTGAGGTAAGGATTTTGAAGCCTCAAATATAGTTTTTTTTGGTCTTTAAGGAATACGCATTACAAGCTGTCGAGGCTTGGGAAGTGGGTGGAAATCGCCTTTTTTCGATTTTCTGTAAGCCAACGAATAAATGCTTTCACTGCAGGCGAATGCTTTTTTTGCTTCAACCAGATCAGCTTCCAATCTGCTTTTAATGGGAGTCCAGGCATTTCTAAAATTGAAATTCGCCCTTCTTTAAGCTCTTGGTACATGGAAAAATTGGAGAGTAAAGAAGCTCCTAATCCAGCCATGACCGCTTGCTTTACTGCCTCGTTGGTGGCAAGTTCCAGGTTACTTTCCACGTGAATATCTCGGTCATGAAAAAATTTCTCCATCATGGTCCGTGTACCGGATCCTTTTTCTCGAAGTAGAAAGGGAACCTTTTCCCATTTTCCAGCTTGTATAGCTGCAGTGTAGACTTCTTTCTTTTCAGGGGAACAAGCCAAATACCATTTGTTTTCTGCCAATTGGATGCTTTCCAAATCCAATTCCTCAGGCCAAAGGGATACCAAAGCCAGGTCTGTGGAGTTTTCCTGGAGATGAGCAAGTACATTGTACCTGTTGGAGACTTCCAAGCTGATCTCTACATGGGGGTGGATTTTCATGAAGTCAGCCATCAGGTAAGGAATGATGTACTTACCTGTGGAAACTGCTGAGATTCGAATTTTCCCGCCGAGTAGCCCTTTGAGCTCTAACATTTTTTCTTCGATCTGCCCTAGCTCCCCAAAAATCCGGTCTGCGGTATCCACCAACTCTTGGCCAAACTCGGTGATATGAATTCGCTTTCCAATGATTTCGGTGAGCGGTACTTCAAACTGTTCCTGTAGGTTTTTTAGCTGAATGGAGACCGCAGGCTGGGTCATGCTCATGGCCTCTGCTGCCTTGGTGATGCTTTGAAACTTGGCGATGGCTTGGAAGGCCTTCAATTGGTGCAGGGTAATATTCATAAGTAATTTTAATTTATAAAGCATAACGAATAAAAAAATATTATGTTTTACTTTTTTAGAACAGGAGTAGGGAGGATATTTGTGGCATGGATTTTCAAATTCTCCTGAATAACCTTACCAACCCAAGTTTGCTCTTTTTTGTATTGGGCATCTTGGCAGTCAAGTTGAAAAGTGATTTAGAGATTCCTGCCACCAGCGCCAAGTTCATCGCGCTGTACTTGATGATTTCAATTGGGTTTAAAGGTGGCCAAGAGTTATCTCACAGTACCTTCAGCGACACGATTCTATGGTCCCTAGGTTTTGGAGTATTTCTTTCTGCTTCCATACCCTTTTACACTTTTTTTCTACTCAAGCGAAGACTTGGTGTTCCTAACGCAGCAGCCATCTCTGCCGCCTACGGATCTATTTCAGCGGTTACTTTTGTGGCTGCTGCGGCTTTCTTGGAAGCTCAAGGGGTGACTTTTGGTGGGTACATGGTGGCTGTAATGGCCTTGATGGAAGCTCCTGCGATTATTTCAGGGATGATTTTGCTTCGAAAATTCACTCCTACAAAGACCGAAGGGGGATTGAAACAAATTGTGATTCACGCCTTAACCAACGGTTCTGTACTTTTGATTTTAGGGAGTTTGTTCATTGGCTTGATCGCCGATGAAAAGCAGGCTGAGGGGATCAAACCTTTTGTAACGGATATTTTCAAAGGGTTTTTGGCTGTCTTCTTGCTGGATATGGGAATCAGCAGTGGGCGGAAACTGAAAGCATTTTTCAAAACCGGATATTTTTCCTCCTTGTTTGCGATCTTGGTACCCCTAGTGAACGGAGTTGTGGTTGCATATGTCAGTCAATGGATCAGTCCTGAAGCTGGAGATCGCTTAATTTTTGCTATTCTTGCCGCTTCAGCCTCCTACATTGCGGTACCTGCAGCGATGAAGCTATCCAACCCGGATGCCGACGAGGGATTGTATGTTCCCATGGCTTTGGCTGTCACATTTCCCTTCAACCTGACCCTAGGGATGCCCATCTACTGGATGATTATCCAAGCTACTTAGAGGGGATGATTTTCAGTTAAAAACCGATCTTTTTCGGAAAGAGTTGGCATTCTACAACTTTCTCTTCGGCCAAACCAAGCATAGCGGTTGGCTCCAATCCATTGGTAAATTCGGTCTCGAATTCCTTTTGGAAGAAGAATCAAAGGATAAAGCAGTGGCCATCCTCTTCGTAACTTTCGCGCTACCCGTAGGGCCGCGGTACTTCCAAGATAGACCTTCCCTTTTTCAACCAAAATGAGGCTATCCAAGTACGTAGAAGGGTAGCCATAGTGATTCAGTGCGCGTTGTCCTGCAGGACTTTGCATGGATGCGACTAGCAATTTTTTCTTCGAATCCCGCTTCAACACAAAATCCACTGCAGCATTGCAAAGGCTACAATACCCATCAAAAAGCAGTATGGAAGGAGATTCCATCAGCGAATAAGTTGGATAGTTCCTTTCAGGGTTTGTTGTTTTTTGCTCGGGTCGACGACATCGAAGTTGACCGTGCCGGAATAATAATAGGTCCCAGCTGGAAGTTCATTTCCACTTTTGTCCTTGCCATCCCAACGGATAAATGGATCATTCTCTTCAGCGCTTTGGCTAGCATAGCGGAATACCTCCGTTCCCCAACGATTGACAATAAATAGCTCTACCTGGGTTACGAATCTTGGACATTTTGAAAAGGGATTGTCAAAAGCCATAAAGGTGTCGTTGAGCCCATCACCATTTGGAGAAAATGCATTTGGAAGCAGGTAATTGGGACAGTTATCCACGCATACGATGTTGCTCTTAGGACTTTCATTTCCTGAACGATCTACTGCAGTCAGGTAGTAGCAGCCCTTGTAGTTGGGTAAGTTGCGAAGCGTAGCTCGAAGTTGTTGGGCGGTGAATTGACCTATTCGGGTGAAGGTTCCATCAGGAGTCCCTTCTGGATTGAAATACAGTCGATATCCGCTCAGCTCATCGTCGCAGTTGCCACTAAAATTTGGTTTCCAGCTTAATTCATGCTCGTAGGTGATCGTGCCACATGATTCCTCTGATACGTATTCCGTACAATCAGGCCCATCGAAGGTCAAGACGGGAGCACAAGGGAGTCGATTGTCATCGGGCTTGGCACAAATGATTTGGGAGCGATTTTCCAAGGGATAAACCAAGCCTGCTACATTGTAAGCCCCTTTTGTAATCACATAATAACAATATTCGAGGTCCTTCTTCAGTTTGACTCCATTGAAACTTCCATTATCGAGGTACAGAAATCCTTTTTGAGTTACATCCACCTCGGCAATTTTCACAAAATTCGCGACATCCGATGCCGCAGCATCTGCGCGATTCCGGTATACTTCGTGCTTATACTGAGCAATAGAATTGTTCCAAGGCACGGTGAAGGCCCACTTCAGTTCGATGGCTTCATTAATGATTGTGGGTTCAAGTCTAACCGAGGAAGCAGTGGAGGAGGTATCTACCTTAGTTGTTCCATCCCACAATACCACCTTGTAGTTGTATACCAGGTTTTTGGTATTCAACTTTTTATCTGTAAACAAGGTGTCTGCTGTTTTTCCAAGAGAAATTCGGTTTTGGGAACCTGTGAATCCTTCGCTTCGGATCAATTCATACGAATAGGGTCCTGGAAATTGGGTTTTGTCTAAATCGTAAGGTGGCGTCCATTTGACAAAGATTTCGCCGTTTTGATCATCCGTGGAAGTAATACTTACATTGGTCAACAGGGGTACATCCACATCGATGGTGATGCAAATTTCTTCGGAGACAATGCTTTCTCCGAGTCGAGGAGTAGGGAATGCCGCTACGAGTCTATAGCAATAGGTATTCCCCGGTGCCAAGCCAGTTCCGCCATTAGTGTCCTTAAAGGAAAAGGTGCCCATGTCTGTGGTACCGATTAATTCATAACCAGCTCGGATTCCTGTTTCGCAGGAGTCTGGCTCATAAGGATCCGAATTGATTCTACGCCATACTTGCATTTCATTTGCGGAATTTGCGCAGGCATAGGGGTCCCAGCTAAGGTTGACAGTTCTTCCAGGAAGTTGCTCCAATTCATCCCAGACAGGAGGTGGGCCAATTACTTTAATTTTCCAAGTTTGGATATCGACCAATTTAGGTCCAGAGCGCGGCTGATCTGTGATGCGCACGCGTACCTCATACTCACGTTCCCGCACATGGTTACAGACCGTTTGCCAATCAAAATTTACTATTCCTGGTTGGGGTTGGAATTTGTTTTCTGGTTTGTAGGTAGCAGGAGAGGCATTGATTTCCAGTGGTTCTCCAAAAACTTCAATTTTAATAGGATCTCCATCTGGATCCTCCCCTTGAATGATTTCCTGTATCCGGGTTCCAGCGACGACACACAAGTCTGGAGGGAGAATCAGCTTGGGGCGTTTGTTATTCGAATTTTCGATGATGATCTGCATGTCACGGACCACATAACCGATTTCCACAAACTTTCCATCGATTTTCCGCCATTCGGTGATGCGCATCGCCACGTTAAATTGGCCTGCAGTACCAGGAGCATCCCATACTAGATCTCCAAAAATGGGATCAACCCGCAAAAAGGCAGGTACCGAGCCATCTTCTCTTCTCTTGCTAAATTCTGGATTGGATGGGTCTCTGTAATTATTGACTACACGTCCAAATCCTTGCTTTGGGATTTCGATTTTGTAGGAAAGACTATCTCCATCTGGGTCATAGGCCCCTGGATTGTGGATGTATCGAATATTTACTGCTCCATTGTCTACTGGAGGAATGGTCAGTACGGGGGAATTGTTGACTCCTATGAAAGGGTCGATGGTGATTTCGGTTTCTACATAAAACGGGGTGTCCACCGAGTTGTCCATATTGAGCGTCAGGTCGTTTCGGTTGAATTCCAAAAATCGGATCTTGTACTTGCCTGGACCTTGAAAGGTGTGGGTGATGACAAAGGTATTTTTCTCGATCATATCCCCGAGATCCTCCACCAGGGAAAAGTCACTTTTTGTATTGAGCTGCTCCTCACGACCGTCTCCAAAATTGATTCGTCCAGGCCCAAACACCACCGAAGAGCGCGTATCTGTATAGCCGACTACAGTGATTCGGTAGGTAAGGGTCTGTACCGAAATACGTTCTGCAATGATTTCCCCTGCACGGATGTGGGTAGCCCAAGCATTTGGGAGGGCTGCTAAAAACGTGATGCAAAAAAGGATAAGGTAAATTCTAAGCTTCATATCGGTCAAGGTGACTAATCAATTCGTTAACTATCGGTTGAAGAAGACGTGCTACTGGCGATCTTTCTCAAATTAATCTATGTATACGAAGTAAATGGAAGTAGGGAGAAAAACCGTCAAAAATTAAAACAATAAAATTGAACAGACTGTTGCAACCCATGAAAAGATAAGTTTTATCGCTTGAATCTGTAAGCTTATTTAGAATCGTTTAAAATAATACAGCGGCTCTTGCATGCATTGGATACTAGCCTTCTCAGATGTAAATTTGGCCACCTGAATAGCAAAACTACTTTGTTTTAAACTAATCGTTATCATTTATGAGTTGGGTTACCAAAACCTTGAATAGCACCCTAGGAAGAAAACTGATTATGGCCCTTACTGGCCTCTTTCTAATCCTGTTTTTGACAGGTCACGTATCTGGAAATTTGCTTTTATTTAAAGGAGACGGCGGTCAGGCATTTAACATGTATGCCAAGTTTATGACTACCAATCCGGCGGTGAAACTCTTGTCCTACCTGACGTACATTTCAGTGATTGGTCACGTGGTTTATTCCATCTTCTTGACACAACACAACAAGTCCGCAAGACCTGTATCTTACTCTACTACCAATGGCAGTAGCAATAGTGCTTGGTCTTCTCGGAACATGGGTGTTTTGGGAACAATCATCCTTATTTTCTTGGTAGTCCATCTACAAGGATTCTGGGCAAAAATGCACTGGGGAGAAGTTCCCATGGTGACCTATGAAGGTGAAGAATATAAAAACTTGTACCTCATTGTCAGCGAAGCTTTCAAGCAAGTATGGTTGGTGGCATTGTATGTGGTTTCCATGATCTTCTTAGGATTTCACTTATCTCATGGTTTTGCATCAGCATTCCAAACCTTGGGCCTTAACCATAAAAAATACTCTCCGGCTATCAAGGCTCTGGGTATGATCTACAGCATTTTGGTTCCTGCATTATTTGCAGCCATGCCACTCTACATTCACTTCACTAGCTACTAAATAGTCCCCTATGATACTAGATTCCAAAATACCTGCTGGTCCT
>CAYNIK010000047.1:0-7685 GCA_964397145.1 uncultured Limnohabitans sp. | reverse complement strand
TACTTGCTACAGGGTCAAACAAGAAAATCCTTGCTGAAAACATCAAGCAAGCAGCGCATAAAGCCGAAAAAATCAAAACTGAAGCTGAAAACATCGCTGCGAAACTTGCCGAAACTACCCTTGAAATCAAGGCAAAAATCGGTGACTCAGGAAAAATCTTCGGAAAAGTAACTACCCTTCAAATCTCAGATGCGCTTGCAACTAAAGGTTTTGAAATCGACAGAAAGAAAATCGCAATCAGCGTTCCTGTAGAAGGTGCTGGCGAATTCACTGCTGACATCGATCTACATAGAGAGGTGAAGACGCAGGTAAAATTTGTCGTAGTAGGCGAATAATCAACTCCGAAACTCAAAAAAAAGTCCCGCAAAATGCGGGACTTTTTTTTATGCCAATGCGGCCTGTAAATCATCCACTAATTTCTTAGCTACTGACTTGTTGTTTTTTTCGCGAGCAGCCTGGAAAACAGCAAGCGCTGCCTCTCCCTTTGCTACCAATCCTGAAGGATTTTGATCGTTTTGGTAGCTTCCCCAGCACCAGCTTAACTCTGCTGCTAATTCCTGTTGGGATAATTTCTCCAATTTTTCGATGACCAAAGCCACCACCTTTTCCATTTTTTTCGAGTTCATAGCAGAAGATATTTAGTTGGTTAATTTTCTATTACGAAACAAATGACTGAATTTATTTTCATTATTTCAAAATAAATGAATATTCATTAATGATTTATTAATTTCAATCGATTTCATAAGCAGATTTGATTTCAATCCCTGTGAAATTAAACTACCAGAAAAGTAAAACATCCCTCAAAAGGCAAGTCACTTGACTTGAATAAATTAGCCTCCAAATCCAGGGATTTATCAAAAATCTTTAGCAGTAGGTTTGGAAAAAAATTCAGAGAACTCTACCTTTGTACCATCAAATGCAAGAACGCTTGCATCCAGATCAAACTGACTGATGGTGTAACTGGCAACACGTCTGATTTTGGTTCAGAAGAGTCTAGGTTCGAGCCCTAGTCGGTCAACAAAAAAGACCTCCCAATGGGAGGTCTTTTTATTTATGGGCCTTTGAAAACCCCGAATTCGACCGGTTTTATTTATACAAGCCGTTGAACAACATTTTGAAGGTACCATGTGCCTGTCCTCTGAAAGTAATCTCAGGACCAAAAGCATACAACTTCCCTTTGCCTACCTGCGCTTCAAATGCAGTCACTCCCTGCTTTAAGTATTGCTGACCCCATGCCCATCCACTTCGCAAAGGAGGCGTAGTACCAAACCATGCCAGTGGCTTTACTCCTACACGCGTCGCCTCAGGAGAAAGTCGGAATACCGGGCTGCTGTTAAACAACACATCTGCTTTCGACCCCATCCCAAAATTGATGGGAGCAGTCTGATCCACCTGCATTTCCAATACACTTCCCGGGATATAGAATTTTTCCCCACTCAGGCTTCTTTCTTTTCCATTAGCCACCTCGACTAGTGCATTGGAAACAGGAAGACCTAAATGGTTGGCCAAAGCGGTCGCGGCACCAGAAGTAAGGATTTGCCCCCCATTTTCCAAAAACTCCTTCAGAATAGGGATAGATTTTTCTACCGAAAGTCTACCCAGCATGGAATGGTATTCCGCTGGAATATCCTCCTTCTTAGGCTGAGCCCCTGCTCCGTATCCACCTGAGGCGCCAGGCATACCTGGTCCTATAAAGAGTAATACATCGTACTTGTCATTTAGATTACCCCCATCGATCTCTAAAGGAAAGACTTGAGCATAATCAAAATGAAACTGTTCCAAGATCCATCTTGTCCAACCTGAAGGCATAGACCCCCCATAGTAATCATACAAACCAATACGCGCCGGCTTGATCTCCTTAGCACCAGCAGGCATTCCTCGAGCTGCCAAAGGAGTCACTCCATAGTTTTTTGCAGCTTGCTCTAGGATCTTTTTACCAGTACTCGGCACATAAAATGAGCCCGCTGGACTAGCGCCCACTGCGGTTTGGGTACGGTAAACTTTCACCTTCCCTTTCAACAAATCATTGACCGCCTTAAAGGAATCGTTGACCCGAACATCAAGTAGGTAACCCGAAGCAGAAGCAGGCAATACGGAAGGCTCGGCCGCAAGTAATTGACCATAAGGAAGCGCTTCAAAAGGGCCATCAAAGCCATCCATAATCCGGTCCACCTCTATACCCATCTGGTATGCAAGCGTCCATCCCGCCGCATCGTACGGACGAACAGGAGGTCCTCCTGGATATTGAAAATCATTGGGATGATCCTGTGGCTCAAACATATCAAGCACATGAGGACGGAAGGCCTGTGCCGTCTTTACGATATAAGATCCCTTGGGATAGGATTTCCCACCCACCGAGAAATCGTTGGTCGCACGATGCACCAAGATACCAGACTTAATGAGTGCATTCAAAAATTTCACAGCCGTCGGAAAATCCGCTTGATCTGCAGATAGAATGTATCCTCGTGGATCACGCTTTTCAGGATCCGCATAGACCGAGTCATAGAAAGCCAATGGAATACCTGATCTATTGCCAAAATAGGCCTCTTCAGGATCATCTGCCGCCTTCTTTCCTTTGCTTGCGTCATATGCATTTTGAATGTCCTGCGCATATTTTGGATAGCGGGTCCAAGTGTCTGTATTGCCTCGATCAATGGACTTTTTGCCCATCAAATAGAAATTGTACAGCAACTCATCCCCATGGCGAACTGCATGATTCAAAATCGCATAATTCATGGAGACAGAATAGTCGATAGAAGTACGGAAAGACCAAGGACCTGGAGTTACTGGAAATGGGTTTCCATTGTTGGGAATCAAGCGATCCGGCACCAAAGGAATGGAATAGGGAGATGGGTCACCCACAATCTCCGTCAGAATCCCAATCATGTTGTGGTAGTACGGAGTAGTACGCAAGCCACCGTTCCACCAGGTAGAAAACACGGATCCATCCAAGCGAACAAATCCTGGCTTATCCTCTTGATGAAGACGATTGATCATGGCGGCACCGACGGCATCCAAACTCGTAATGATCAATGGATCAAAAACATGGTTAAAAGGATCCCGGTAAGGAGGGCCCGCCACCACAGTCCCTGCAGGACCAGATTGGTGATGATTGTAAACGATCTGAGGCATCCATTCCACGTACTGTTGTAGGGAAATATTGGTAGACTCCTTCATGTTGTTCATGTAGAAATCGCGATTATTATCGTGGCCTACATACTTTTGATACAGGACAGGAATATTTTTATTTCGCTTTGCCTTGTCTTCTGGACGCATGTACCAATTGGACATGATTTCCATTCCATCAGGATTTACATGCACTAAAAGTATGATCACTTCATCCAGGATACGAAGGGTCTCTTCATCGTTCTTTGAAGCCAAAGCATACAAGGTTTCGATGAGCTGCTGCGCTCCTACAACCTCATTGGCATGTAGCCCCCCATCTATCCACACAATGGGTTTACCCTGACTTGCCAAGGATTTTGCTTCAGCTTCAGAAATCTCTGCTCTTCCTAGTTTTCGGGAGATTTCCTGGTAGCGTGCCAAATCCGGAAAATTTTTCGGAGAAGTAATCACCAAGAGGGGTTGTTCACGCCCAAACTCAGTTTGCCCAATGCTTCGGTATTCCACGCGGTCGGAGAGCTCAGCTACTTTTTTGAAGTAGGCTTCCGTTTGGGTGAAATTGGCCAGCATGTACGGTTCTCCAATGGTAAATCCAAAATGCTCCTTTGGACTAGGAATAGTCTGAGCAAGCAAGGCATATGGCACAAGCAGGGTCAGAAGAAGAAAAAGAACTACTTTTTTCATAAATAGTGTGGGTTATACCTTCCCAATTTAACCCTTTGATTTGGATATAAACTGAAAATTAGATTTGGTTCAGAAATTTTACAGGGCCGGAAAAATAGAAGAATGAATTGCTTGAACCAGACTCATTCACCCCATTAGATTGGTTCAATAAAAAAACGAGTTAAAAAAAACCATGCCTGAAATATTTCTTTTCACAGTGGTTTTTGGAGCACAATCCTTTCCCCAAAATCATTACTTTTGTTTACAGATCCTTTCCCAAACTCTCCTTCAAACACCCCTTGATTCCAATGTCCGAGGTAAAAATCTTTGCAGGCTCCAATAGCATAGATTTGGCACAAAAAATTGCCAAAAGCTATGGTAAAAAACTTGGAGAAATGACCCTATCCAAGTTTAGTGATGGGGAAATGTCCCCAAGTTTTGATGAATCCATACGTGGATGCACCGTATTCATTATTCAAAGTACCAACCCTCCGAGCGATAACCTGCTCGAATTGTGCTTGATGATTGATGCCGCCAAGCGAGCCAGTGCCTACAAAGTATGCGCAGTGATACCTTACTTTGGCTATGCCCGTCAAGACCGAAAGGATAGACCACGCGTATCCATCGCCGCCAAACTCATCGCCAACATGCTCACTTCTGCCGGCGCTGACCGCATCATGGCTTGCGATTTGCATGCAGGGCAAATTCAAGGTTTTTTTGATATTCCTTTAGATCATTTAAATGGATCTGCTATATTTGCACCCTATTTGAATACGCTTCGCCTCAAGGACATGATCTTTGCCGCTCCAGATGTTGGGGGCGTTTCTAGAGCACGATCTTTTGCGAAGCATTTTGAAGTAGAAATGGTGGTCTGTGATAAGCACAGAAAAAGAGCCAACGAGGTAGCTTCCATGCAGGTGATTGGAGATGTGGAAGGGAAGGATGTGATTCTCGTTGATGATTTGGTAGATACTGCAGGAACCTTGTGCAAGGCTGCTCAAATTATCATGGAAAAGGGAGCCAATTCGGTACGAGCCATCGTGACTCACGGGGTGCTTTCTGGAAAGGCCTATGAAAACATTGAGAATTCGGTGTTGGAGGAATTAGTCATCACAGATACTATTCCCCTGAAACAACAAAGTTCTAAGATTAGAGTACTAACTGTTGGAGAATTATTTGCAAAAGCAATTCATGCAGTAACCGGAAATACCTCCATCAGTTCCTTATTTATTTGAACCAATTTTAAATACACATACACATGAAAACACTAGAGATTATAGGGTTTAAAAGAGCAAATCTCGACAGTGCTGCTTTGAACGAAATCAGAGATGCCGGCAATGTACCCTGCGTGGTTTATGGACCAGGTATTCCTGATCAAGTTCATTTCTACTCCCCAGCGATTCTTTTCAGAGACCTGATCTACACACCTGAGGTGCACTTGGTAGAACTAAACATCGAAGGAAGAATCATCAAAGCGGTTTTGAAAGAAGCCCAGTTCCACCCAGTGAGTGAAGTATTGCTTCATGCAGACTTCATGGCTTATACCGAAGACAAGGCGATCAAATTTGAAATTCCTGTGAAAATCGAAGGAAATTCTCCTGGTATCGCTAAAGGTGGTAAGTTGGAGTTTAAAACTAGAAAACTAAAAGTAAAAGGTTTGGCAAAAGCCCTTCCTGACTATGTAGTGGTAGATATTTCTAACCTAGATCTTGGAAAATCTTTCAAAGTAGGTGAATTGACTACTGCAGGTTTTGAAATCTTGACTTCTCCAAACGTATCAGTAGTGACCATTGGAATCCCAAGAGCGCTACGTGGAAAGAAAGGCGAATAATCCTTAAATTTCTTCAAGAAAAATCCTGCTCATTCCCGAGCAGGATTTTTTATTTTTACCCCATCGAACCCGCATTCCATGAATTACTTACTTGTAGGCTTGGGCAACATAGGCCCTGAATACGAACTGACAAGACATAACATTGGCTTTCTTACGCTCGACCGCCTTGCGGACAAGGAAGGTGCTAGTTGGAAAAGCGATCGTCTTGCCTTCAAAACCGAGTTTAAATACAAATCACGAACCCTCCACCTCATCAAACCGACTACCTACATGAATTTGAGCGGCAAGGCGGTGAATTATTGGATGAAAACCCTCAACATTCCGAAGGAAAACATCTTGGTTCTGGTGGATGATGTGGCTATCCCATTTGAAAAACTACGCATGCGCCCCAAAGGAAGTGCTGCAGGACACAATGGACTGAGAAATATAGAAGAGCTCTGTGGAGGGCAGGACTATCCCCGTTTGCGCATGGGAATTGGAGATAATTTTCCCAAAGGCAGGCAAGCAGACTATGTCCTGGGTAGATTTACGCAGCAAGAACTGGATGCCCTTCCCGAAATCATGGATAAGGCCATCACCATGGCCTTGGGATTTTGCACCGTCGGAATTGCACATACCATGACCCAATACAACGATTGATTTTTTTAACTTATTTGGAATTGAGGCTGCATCCTTATTTATTTGTAAACCTTCAGGTACTATTTTATAAAGAAGAGGCGAGAGATTAGGCTCTGTGACCCTCTGGCAACCCACTCCAAAAAAGTAAGGTGCCAATTCCTACCCATTGCGGGAACTATAAATTGGCGTAACTCCCCCTACCCCTCTTTCAGTTCGTTCATAGCCTTGGGAAATTTCTTTCGAATTAGTTCCCAGAGCCACCATTAAACCGAACCGAAATGTCCCACTTTGAAACCGATGCGATTCGCATCCAAGAGCGATCCAATCAACGCGAACATTCTTCTGCTCTTTACCTGAGTTCAAGTTTTGTATTTGAGTCAGCCGAAGAAGCCCGAGCGATGTTTGCCGAAGAGGTGCAAGGCAATATCTACTCCCGCTACTCCAATCCGAACTCTTCAGACCTGATCGAGAAAGTCTGTAGAGCAGAAGGTACGGAAGACGGAATTGCAACCGCTTCAGGAATGGCCGCCATGTTTGGCAGCATTGCTTCTTTACTCAAGCAAGGAGATCACATCTTGGCTTCGCGTTCCTTATTTGGTTCCACCCACCAACTCCTCACACGGGTGTTTCCAAAATGGGGGATCACCTCCACCTATGGGGACATTTCCGACTATCAAAATTGGGACAAATTACTGCAGCCCAATACGAAAATGCTATTTTTAGAAACCCCCTCCAATCCAGGTTTGGAAATTATTGACCTCGAATGGGCGGGTAAATTTGCGGCAGCACATGGACTAATTTTGGTAGTTGACAATTGCTTTGCTACCCCCTACTTACAGCAACCCGCGAAATGGGGAGCTCATCTGGTGACCCACAGTGCCACCAAATACATCGATGGACAAGGAAGAGTCCTGGGAGGATTGATCCTAGGAAAAAAAGAATTGATCGATGAAGTACGCTTTTTTACCAGACACACCGGCCCATCTCTCTCCCCCTTCAATGCCTGGATTCTATCCAAAAGCATGGAGACTTTAGCACTACGCATGGACCGTCACTGCGAGAATGCAGAAAAAGTGGCCCGCTACTTTGAAGGCAATACTCAACTTGATGCAGTCAACTATCCTTTTCTCCCATCTCATGCTCAGCATGCTTTAGCGCTTAAGCAAATGAAAGCAGGCGGAGGAGTTATTACCTTGACTTTGAAAGGAGGACTCCCCAGAGCGCAACGCTTTATCGACCAGTTGAAGATGATTTCCATCACCCCAAACCTTGGCGATAGCCGGAGTATCGTCACGCATCCCGCTTCTACCACACACAGCAAACTGAGCCCAGAGGAACGGCAAAAAGTGGGCATTACGGATGGACTGATTCGCCTTTCTGTGGGTCTAGAGCATTACGAGGATATCATTCTGGATGTGGAACGAGCTTTGGAGCAATCCAAGTAAGAAAC
>CAYNIK010000046.1:0-7759 GCA_964397145.1 uncultured Limnohabitans sp. | reverse complement strand
CTACTTGACGAATGTCTACCCCTTTTTCAGAGGCAATTTTTTTAGCTAATGGAGATGCCTTAACACGCTCGTTTCCAACAGAACTAATTCCTTCTACTGCAACAGGTACTTGAGCTACTACAGGAGCAGGAGTTGCAACGGATGCAGGCACTACAGGACTAGCTACTTCAACTGGAGCAGGCGTAGCCCCCCCACCCTGATGTGCAGCCAAAAGGCTTTGGTAATCGGCTCCTTTTTCACCAATCACGGCAATGACCCCATCTACAGGAACACTTCCTCCGGCTTCTACCCCGATGTACAACAAGACTCCATCTTCGTAAGACTCCAATTCCATGGTGGCCTTATCCGTCTCTACTTCAGCTATAATTTCTCCAGATTTAACCGTATCGCCTACTTTTTTCAACCAAGCAGCGATGGTACCTTCCTGCATGGTGTCGCTCATTTTGGGCATGGTCACGACGATGGCAGGAATAGATGCAGTGGATGCAGCAGGAGATTTTGTCTCAGCCACAGCAGTTACTGGAGCTGCAGCAGGAATTACTGCTTCTGCCTTGCTGGCTTCTGCTGCTGGTGCTCCAGACAACAAATGCTGAAATGCTTCCCCCTTCTCTCCGATTATTGCGATGATTCCATTGACAGGAACCGAATCTTTTTCTTTTACTCCTACATAAAGCAAAACCCCCTCTTCGTAAGATTCCAACTCCATGGTAGCTTTATCCGTCTCCACCTCTGCAAGAATGTCTCCAGGCTTGACAGTGTCACCTACTTTTTTCAACCAGGATGCAATCACACCTTCTTCCATGGTGTCACTCATTTTTGGCATTCTAATAATTTCGGCCATGTTCTATTCGCGCTTGTAGTTTTTAAAGTGCCCAAAAATAGTTTTTAAAAACGCTTTATTCAAATTTATATGCTGTATTTTCCAATCAGTTTTTGACCGCTTGCCTCCATGCCCTTACTTCAAACTAGCTCTTACCAAAGGCCTAAATACCTCTTTAACGGACACTTAGAAACAGTTTACCCCTCGATTTTTAGAAAAGTAGAACTCATCCCTACCCAAAAAGAACGGGTAGAAACGCATGATGAGGATTTTTTAGAAATTGATTGGCACCAACGAGGAAACTCAAAACTGGTGATTATTAGTCATGGATTAGAGGGAAATAGTAGGAGAGCATACATTTTGGGAATGGCTAAAGAAGCCTTGAAAAATGGGTTTGATGTTTTGGCTTGGAATTACCGAGGATGTGGGGAAGTACTCAACCGCAAGGCTATTTTTTACCACAGTGGCGCCACCTACGATCTAGACACGATCATCCAACATGCATTACCGAAGTATGATGAAATTTTTCTTATCGGTTTTAGCTTGGGAGGAAACCTCACACTCAAATACCTAGGTGAAAAACGCGATCAAAACTCCAAAATCAAAAAAGCAGTAGCCATCTCCGCTCCTTTGGACTTGGGTAGTTCCTGTGATCAAATTTCAAGGAAAGCATTTGGCTTGTATACCCAACGATTTCTAAAAACACTACGGCAAAAAGTTGAAAAGAAAGCGCAATTATTTCCTAATGAATTCAACTTAACTAAATTTTCCTCCATCCGAACGCTACGCGATTTTGATGACAACTTTACCGGTCCTCTACATGGTTTTTATGATGCAGAAGAATACTACCAAACAAATTCTTCGCTACAGTTTTTACCAGGAATCTCTGTTCCAACGCTCGTTTTAAATGCCAAAAACGACCCATTCCTAAGTCCATCTTGCTACCCAATTGAGTTAGCAAATAAACTAGATCACGTATTCTTTGAATTCCCAAAGCATGGAGGACATGTAGGGTTCATGAGTGCTGATTCCAACGAAAGGTTTTATTCAGAAACTCGTGCTATTGAATTTATTTGCCAGGATTCCTAACTTCGAACAAAATAGCTGACTACTGCAACCATGTGTGGAAGATATTCACTTGCCAAAAGTAAAATTGAACTCGAAGAACGCTTCCAAGCGGAAATGCTGGCAGATTTTTCACCTCGGTACAACATTGCTCCTACGCAGCTGGTGCCCGTCATCACTTCAGATAGCCCCAAAGGTTTCTCCTTTTTTTATTGGGGAATTACCCCTGACTTTGGACAAAACAAACCCGTATCAGCCAAGCTAATCAATGCGCGAGCAGAGTCCGTCCATGAAAAAATCTCCTTTAAACCTTCCTTTCAAAAAAGAAGGTGCCTTATCCCCGCAGATGGATTTTTTGAATGGAAGAAGGTGGGAAAAAAAACCAAGATACCCCATCGCTTTACCCTTCGAGATGAAGAGACTTTTGCATTTGCAGGGATTTGGGAAGAATATGAAACCGTATCTGGGGAATCTCAGCACACCTTTTTGATTTTAACTACAAGCCCAAACGATGTCGTTTCTGAAGTTCACGATCGTATGCCCGTGATTCTGAAACGAGAACATGAAAAAAAATGGCTGGACAGCTACAGTTCAGAGTCTGAGTTGCTGGAACTTTTGAACCCCTATCCAAATGAATTGATGCTAGGCTTCACGGTTTCCCCTCTAGTCAATTCCGTACAAAATGATTCCCAATCGGTCCTTCGAAAAACTTCACCCATGGACCAATTTGGGAATTACACCTTGTTTGGTTAAAAACCTAAGTCCATTTCTTTAGTTGTTACAATAAACATCAGTCCCGATATTGCAGGGATTTTAGTGCGCTTTCACCCCACCCTATCTACCCATGTATACCTCACGCATACTCGCAGCAGGCCATTATGTTCCTGAACGAATCGTTACCAATGATGAACTTTCCCAGATGATGAATACCTCCAACGAGTGGATTGTGGAGCGCACGGGAATTCAAGAAAGACGATGGTATACTCCTGGAGTTGACACCGTTACCAACATGGCAGCCAAGGCAAGTAAGATGGCCATGGAGCGCGCTGGAGTGCAGCAAGATGACATTGACTTCATCATATTTGCGACCATCACTCCCGATTATTTTTTACCTGGAAATGGAGTACTCCTTCAGCGGGAATTGGGTTTCAAAACCATTGGTGCCCTAGATATTCGAAATGCTTGTTCTGGGTTTATCTATGCCCTATCTGTAGCTGACCAGTTTATCAAAACAGGCATGTACCAAAAAATATTGGTAGTAGGTGCCGAAATTCAATCTTCTGCCCTGGACAAAAGTGACGAAGGTAGATCCAGTGCAGTGATTTTTGCTGACGGGGCGGGAGCTGTAGTGGTAGGAAGAGCGGAGGCTGGACAAACCGGAATCATTAGCACCCACTTGCATTCCGAAGGTTCCCATGCTGAAGAACTCTATTGCATCGCTCCTAGCTCCAGCGGGAAAGAACGAATTTCAAAAGAGTTGATTGAGCGAGGAGATTTTTTCCTAAAAATGAATGGAAATGCAGTGTTTAAGCATGCAGTAGTTCGCTTTATGGAAGTGATCCAGGAAGCACTGGCTTTCAATCAACTAACAAAAGAAGATATTGATCTTTTAGTGCCACATCAGGCCAACTTACGCATTTCCCAATACATTCAGCAAAAATTAGAATTGCCTGATCAGAAGGTGTTTAATAACATCATGCACCTCGGAAATACCACAGCAGGCACGATTCCAATTGCGCTATCCCAAGCTTGGGAACAGGGACGCCTTAAGGAAAATGACCTAGTTTGCTTGGCAGCATTTGGTTCTGGTTTTGCCTGGGCATCCGCTGTACTGCGTTGGTAAGAACATGCCCCAAGAATTAGACCTAGAACTTTGGTTGAACCAATCGTTAATTCAGCGACAAAATCAGCTAAAAGCAGATTTTCTAGCTCTTTTTGAGCAACTCGGTAACTCGTTTACCAATGCAGAATTGACTCAATTTTTCTCCAATTCGAAGGGTAAAAAAATCTCCACAGGAAATCAATTGCAGGGTTACCCTTATTTGGTACTTGATCTAATTCGAGATTTTGATTTGGATTCAGGCTGTACCATCCGTTTGGTCAGCTGGTTCGGCCATGGACTTTTTTGCTGTGTGTTTTTCGGTAAAAATTTAAAATTTCCATCTGAACCATTTTTGAAGGAGGGGTTTCACTTGGGCGATCCGAATACACCATGGGATCTACCTACACAAATCGAATGGCTCAAGAAATCCAAGCCAACACAGGATCTGGAGCAAGGTGCCACCCTTTGGATCAAAGAAATCCTTCTTCCAGCCGAAAAGAATCAAGGGATTCAATTAATGAAAGAACAAGTGAATAAAATTCTTCAGGTTAAACCCATTTCGGGAATTAAAATCTAAGGATTTGATGTACTTTTAAACAGGAAATGATTTTTTACGTAGGTATAGAAAAATCATCGAATTCTGAGTACTAAAACTGTTGCCAACCTACCTTAAAGAACCCCGTTTGCTATGAAGCATCTGCTGATAGTACTCTTCTTTCTACTTCATCTTTCTCTCTCTGCACAAACTTCTAAAGTTGCCGTTCGCTATTCGAGTGATTCTTCCATAGTAGGTACCGGATTGGTGGAGAAAAATCTCCCCAATGGTCTTTGGAAATTCTACACCACCAAAACCAATACACTTGTTACAGAGGGAATCTTTAAAAATGGGCTGCGGGATGGGCAATGGACGAGTTACCATGCCAATGGCAAGCGAAAAGAACTAGCTGATTACCGAGAAGGGAAGCTATTTGGCCCAGCACGTTTTTTTGATAGCAATGGTTTTTTGGTCAAAGAAATGATTTTCCAAGACAGTATTTTAGTTGGGAAGTACAGCGAATACTATGGAAGTGAATCCAGTGATTACTACATCGATCCTAGTCAACTTAAGTTGGAGGGAAATTATAAAGAGGGAAAAAAGGAAGGGCAATGGTTGTCCTATTTCCCAAGTGGTGAACTTGCAGTTCGTGAATTTTACGTAGAAGGATTACGAGAAGGTCCTTACTTCGAATTTGACCCCGAAGGAAATGTATTGGCAGAAGCAACGGCCAAAAAAGGGCAATTCGACGGAGTTTTTAAAACCTTTTCCTTACCGAATGTTCCCCTACAAACAGGTAATTACAAGAATGGAGTAAAAATTGGCCCTTGGAAAAGTTTCTACCCAGGGACAAAAATTCCCGAATCAGAAGAACTATATGATGACTTCGGAAACCGAATTGGAGAATGGAGTTATTACTACGAAAACGGCCGTCTAGCACGAAAAGAACGCTATGAAAACAATGTAGCCGTAGGCGTATGGGAAGAATACTTCCCCAACAAGGAAATTTCCAAACGTAAAACCTATGTCCTTGGCGTTCCTGAAGGGGACTATGTAGAAAACCATAGTTCAGGAAAACCTTCTGTACAAGGACAGTATGAAGGCGGAGCTAAAGTAGGGGTATGGAAAAACTTCTATCCAGATGGACAACTCTATGCGATTGGAGAATACAAAAATGACCTCAAAACAGGATTATGGAAATACTTCAATAAAATCGGAATCCTAATTGCCGAAGGAGAATATTTACTCGGCATGGAAAATGGACAATGGGTTTACTACTACGATGGAGGACAGCTCAAGTCTGTTGGTAGATTCAATCTGGGTTTTGAAGATGGTATTTGGGGACTTTTTTACGACAACAGGCAATTGACCCAAGAGGAATTCTGGGACAATGGACGATTACTCAATGTAGGTCCTTACTATTCCTATGATGGAAAAGAAACCAGAGATGCCGGCACCTTAAAAGATGGCACAGGAACACGAATAACCTATTATGTGACGGGTCAAAAAGAGTCTGAAGGAAAATATCTTTCAGGCAAAGCGGATGGTCTTTGGATATACTACCATGAATCCGGCCGCAAAGCTTCTGAAGGAGCGATGAAGGATGGTAAGAAACAAGGTTCATGGAAATTCTACAATTCTGCAGGAAGACTAGAAGACCTGATCCAATTCAAAGATGATGAGATTCAATACCCAAGTGAAGGCACTGGGCTTCGTTAAACAATCCTTGGTTGGCTCGGTTTACTACTAAAACCGAAAGCCATGTTTGGATTATTTAAAAAGAAAAGCGAGAAAGAAAAACTCCAGGAAACCTATGCCAAAATGATGGCGGATGCGCACAAGTTATCGCACAGCAACCGAACTGCAGCAGACAAACTCATGGCTGAAGCAGAAGAAGTGGCGAAGAAAATTGATGCGCTAAATAAGGGGTAAACTTACTTCCTGGCGTAATCGTCCTGCAATCGGACAATATCCTCTTCATCAGAAGGCTGATTTGCATCGGAGTGCATCCAGATTTCAGCAACAATCCCCCATTCTTCTGTACCAATCAAGCGATGACGCTCACCCTGCACCAAGGAAATCACCTCTCCTGCTACCATGGGTAGCACTGGACCTTGGTTATCATCCATACTCCTACTAATTGCAGCATCTCCAGCCACCAAAGTCCACAACTCTGCACGGCGAAAATGATATTGCCAAGAAAGACGGGCTCCAGGAGCAACCAATAAAAACTTAGGGCTTAGCTTCTGTGCATACTGATCTTCCGAAAGGGGGACCTCAGGGAAAAATGTTTCCTTAAATTTTCGGATTTGCATTTCGTCCAATACAAAAAATCCGCCCCAAGGACGCTCTAAATCTTGAGCTGAAATCGAAAATCCAGATTCGATTAAGTAGCGCTCTACCAGTTCAGCAAGCTGAGATTTACCCAATTTGGGTGAAAGAATAAGTGGTTTCATGGACTAGCATTAAAAAAGAAGTCAAATGTAGACAATTTTAGAATTTTCAACTTGAACTCCTTTAAAATTGATCCATTTCAAAAGACAGGCCTATCCACAAGTTTTTTTCAACTTCCCCATTTTCTTAACTGAATTACGTTGACCTTCTTTGATTTTTTTGATAAAGTATTTTTCTAGCCGTTAATTTTTAGCGTATTTGAATGCACATTTTCGAATCATGCACTTAATTAATCCCCAAGAGGCCCTTTCCAAAATCGATGGCGTAGTAGAAGGGAAAAACTACCTACTGAAGATCAGACTGATCAAAAATCTGTATCAGAAAGGAGCATCTACTGCGAATGAAATCTGTGGAAGTATGGGGATTTCCTTACCCACAGTGAATACCCTTCTCACGGATTTGATTCGTTCTGGAGAAATCATCAAACAAGGCCGCGGAGAATCCCAAGGGGGAAGAAAACCCGATTTGTATCGATTGGCTCTTGATGCTTTTTATGTATTGGCCGTGGATCTCAGCAAGTATGCTGTAAGCCTAGCGCTTTACAATTGCCAACAAACACAGGTGAAAGACAAGGTTGTCCATCAACTGGTACTTACTAACGAAGCAGATACCTTCGAGCAACTTTGTCAGCATCTAGAAACCTACATTTCAGCATCCGGATACCCCAATCACAAAATCATTGCTATCGGCATTTCCATGCCTGGATTGATTGATTCCAAGGCAGGGATCAACCATACCTACCTCAATTTTGGAGGAAAAAGTTTGCAAGCCCACCTCGAAAGCAGGTTTTCACAGGCTGTATTTCTTGAAAATGATGCGCGAGCGATGACCCTGGCAGAATTCAAGTTTGGTGCAGCTAAAAATGCCCAAAACGTATTGGGTATTTTTGTGGGTTGGGGGATTGGTCTTGGAATCATCATAGATGGAAAGCTGTACCAAGGTACCTCCGGATTTGCTGGAGAATTTGCGCACTCTCCCCTATTTGAATCCCAAGAGATCAATTGCACCTGTGGAAAAAAGGGTTGTTTGGAAGCCATTGCCTCAGGCACTTCTATCGTCCGCA
>CAYNIK010000045.1:6375-7818 GCA_964397145.1 uncultured Limnohabitans sp. | reverse complement strand
TTTGTTGAAGCCGAAAAAATCAAAGATTGGAAATTAAATGAGTGGATTGAATCTTATTTCAAAGATTTAGGACATCAAATTGAACCTAAAGCAGGGCAGCTATTGGCCGATTCCATTGGCAATAACCTGGAAGTAATGACCAATGAGGTGGGTAAAATGTTGATCAATTTCCCAGAGCCTACTCGCTTTACTGTAGACCATATTTCCAAGTACATTGGGATTCATAAGGAATACAACAATTTTGAATTGACCAAAGCCATCGGATTTCGTGATGTAAATAAGGCCAATCTTATTGTTCATTACTTTATTCAAAATCCTAAAAACCATCCAGTTATTCCGATTTTTTCCCTGTTGTTTTCCTACTTTTCTCGGATAGCCTTGCTTCATCGTGCAGGTGCTTTACCTGAAGGTCAACTTGCTGCAGCGATTGGAGTCAATCCTTATGGCCTTAAAGAATATGTAGTTGCAGCAAAAAATTACAAGTTAGGCAAGGTAATTGATGTGTTTGGATACCTAAAGGAGGCAGATCTTCGTTTTAAGGGAGTGGATTCCGGAAGCATGACGGAAGGAGAAATTCTTCGAGAGTTGGTCTACAAAATTTTGCACTGAATAAGCCATTTGCCATGAAATACTACTTGGTTCTGCTTGCAGGACTGGGCTTTTCTATAGAGTCCTTTTCACAATCTTCGCTGTACCAAACTAGTCCCCAACAAGCGCTAGACCGAGCTGCTGTTTTATACGATCAGCTAGCATTTGCTGCAAGTTTACAAGATAATAGCCAGTTACTAGATTTAAATCTCAGTGTTGCTCAGAAGAAACAAGCTGCACTTTACCAAGCACTTTCCGCTTTGCAATTGGAACGGCCAGATGGGCTAGGCTTGGTAAAGCAGTTTATTCAAGAAAATGCCGGAGAGCCTACTGTAGCCCATGCTGCAATTGCATTGGGGAATCATTATTTTTTTAAGAAAAGATATGCAGAAGCCATTTCAGGTTACCTTCTGGTCCCTCTTGAATTAGTTAATTTTGAATTAAGAGCTGATGTAGCATTCAAATTGGGTTACAGTTATTTTCAAGAAGGAGATTTTGGTACTGCCTCAAGCTATCTCGATCAAGTCAAAAATGGGGGTAATCCCGTGGCTGCAGATGCGTTGTACTACAGTGGCTTTATAGCCATGAAGCAGGGAAACCGTCAACAGGCAATTCAAGAACTTCAACTTGCTTCCAAAAGCCCATTTTATGCCTCCAAGGTTCCTTACTTATTGACTTCACTTTATTACAAAGAAGGAAATTATGCAGAGGCGATCGCGTATGCAGCCCCTTTGATTTCCTCTCAAGCCTCTTTAGATCAAAAGGAAACAATTCATCTGTATCTGGCTGAAGCCTATTATGCAGCTAAGGACTTTCAAAACGCTTCACTGCAATACGAGGCTTTTCGTTCCTTTC
>CAYNIK010000045.1:0-6275 GCA_964397145.1 uncultured Limnohabitans sp. | reverse complement strand
TTGGATGAGTATTTGACCAATTATTCCCAAGGGAAAAGGGTAGTAGAAGCTGAAGCGCTATTGACGGATGCTTTGCTAAACTCATCCGACTACTTGCGGGTACTGGATCAGTTGGATAAGTTTAAAAGCAAATCTCCTCGAATTCAGGAAGCCTACCAAAAAGTAGCCTTTTACCAGGCTATGATTTATTACCGAGATCAGAAACTGGAGCAGGCATTAACCTATTTGGCAAAGTCTCAGGCCTTTCCTTTGGATAAAAACCTCCTAGGGGAAACCAACTTTTGGAAAGGGGAAATCTACAGCGCGCAGGAAAATTTAGGACAGGCGATCTCAGCCTACCAAGCTGCGCTAAAGCAAATCACACCATCGTCTGACTATGCGCTTAAGGCGAGCTATGGGTTGGGGTATGCCTTATTTAATTCCCAGGAGTATGGATCTGCTGAAGTACAATTTGAAGCCTACCGTACTGCTCAGCGCAACAAGCGTGAACCCGCCTATCAGGACGCTTTGCTGCGATTGGGCGATTGCTATTTTGTTCAGAAGAAATTTGTAGCTGCGGAGAACACTTTTCTTCAAGCCATTGAAGAAAAAAACGCAGGTCAAGATTATGCACACCTTCAATTGGCGGTAGTGACCAACTACCAAGGAAAAAATCAACAGGCTATTGAGCAGATTAATTTGTTGATTTCTAATTTCCCGAATAGTGTATTTATTGAAGATGCATTTTTTCAAAAAGGCCAAATCTATTTGGAAGAACTCAAGTATGAAGAAGCGATTACAGCCTTTTCTGAATTGATTACTACGAGACCTAATTCCCCATTCCTTCCTTATGCTTTAGAAGGCAGGGCTGTTTCTAATTATTCCCTACAACGGTATAGCCAAACTATCGCGGATTATAAAATTATTCTCGAGCAACATCCCTTATCCGAAAACGCAGAAACGGCATTGAAAGGACTACAAGAAACCTTAGCAGTGCAGGAAAAGTCGGAAGAATTTGGGGAGTACTTGCAGACCTACAAAAAAACAAATCCGGAATCAGGCTCTGTGCAAACCTTGGAATATGCCGCTGCCAAAAATTTGTACCTCGGACAGAAATATGGGCAAGCAGCCAAGGCTTTGGAAAATTACCTACGGGCATATCCTGAATCTGCACAACAAAGTGAAGCATTGTACTTTGCCGGAGATGCTTACAAACAAGTAGGAGAAGTAACGAAAGCTACTGAGTTATTTAAATTGCTAGAGCAGCAAACTCCATCTCCATACCGGATTAAGGCAATGCAACAATTGGGTAAAATCGAGCTAGAAAGCAGAAATTTTTCGGAGGCGTTGCGCTACTTCGAACCAATCGCCCAACAAGCGAGAACACAGGTTGAAGAAGCAGAAGTGTTGCTGGGAATACTAGAAGCTCAATTTGGATTGGAAAATTATAGCCAGGCAATTCTGACTGCAGATCGATTAATTACTTTGGGAGATATTCTTCCTGGAACGACCCCAAAGACTCTTTTGATCAAGGGAAAATCACAGCAATTATTGGGTCAAAATTCAAATGCGGAAGATAGTTTTGGACTATTACTTCAAGAATACACGACTGAGGAAGCTGCAGAAGCACTTTTATTGTTGGCAGGTCGTTATCAAGAAAAGGGGGATTTTGTGGGTTCCAATGAACTGATTTTTGATTACTCGGAAACCTTCTCAGCATACGACTACTGGTACGGAAGCATGTTTTTACTCCTCGCAGAAAATTACATTAAGCTTGGAGAAGAATTTCAAGCGAAAGCAACGCTTCAATCCATACTGGATCAGTCAACGGATGCAACCGTAAAGGAAAAAGCTGCATCTATTCTTAAAACCCTCAATTAAACTATGAAAAGGATGTTCAAACTACTTACTTTTCTTGGGGTGTTTTGTCTAGGCATAGGTTCTCTTTATGCGCAAACTTCCCAAAATGGTGCGGTTCAAGATCAGGTGTTTGTAATTCAAAAAGATCGAGTGATCCGTTTGCCGAAGAAACTGCGGGGTTTAGAAAAAGCACCTGCTCTTCCAAAGCCAAAAACTTTAGGGTCACTTGAATTTCCAGTAGCCCCATTTTTTCTTACTATCCCGGCAGCTGAGTTAAGTCCAGAGCCTGCTCAAAAAGAATTTGAAGTATCAAAGTTGGATACTTATCCAGGATTGGTACGTATTGGTTATGGTAATTTTTTATCACCCTTACTAGAAGGGAGGTATCAATCCACCCAATCTGAAGAATGGCAGTATGCAGCCAAATTCTATCACCAAAGTTTTGGAAAAGGCCCGGTGAGTTGGTTGGAAGAGGAAAGTAAAGAATCCCATACCGAACTTGCAGGGCAGGGAAGTTATTTCCTGCCTAGTAGCGAGTTGTATTCTTCTTTAAGTTTAAAAAGAGATGCGTATAGATACTATGGTGAAGATCTGGGGTTTGTCATTCCTCCAAATGTAGATTTTGGTGGTCCTGTATTTGATCCAAATACTCAAATTCAGGGAAATTTTAAACTTGGAATTCGAGATGTTGAAAAAGTAGGACGTCTTGGGTACGAGGCTGCCTTAGTTTTGAATGGGTTTAAAGACAGTTTTGCTGCAAGAGAGCAGGAATTAGGGTTTCAAGGAACAGGTTCTTATAGACCATCAGAAGACCTATCGGGCACTGTAGCAATTTCCTATTTCACCACAGATACTCAGGATCGGGACTACGATTTAAACCGAAACTTTTTATCGCTACGACCAGAGGGTACTTACCGCTGGGGGGATTTTGACTTTACTGCTGGATTCGTACTTGTAGCAGAAAATGATTCAGTTGAAGCATCTAAACCTGGGATTCGCTTGTTTCCAGTGATCAAAACTAGTTACCAAATTGGAGAGAATTTAAGCATAAATGCATCGATTACTGGAGATGTTCAACGAAATACCTACCGAAGCTTTGTTCAAGAAAACCCATTCCTTGGACCGAGCGAGCAGTTGTTGAATACCGTGACCAAACTTTCATTTTCGGCAGGAGTGGAAGGGCTGATTTCGGATAAGTTAGTGTATCGAGCTGGTGTTGACCTACGTCGTCAATCCAACCTTTATTTCTTCGTGAATTCCTATGCCGATACGTCTCGATTTGAATTGGTTTACGACCAAGAGGCGACTGTTTTTCAATTTAATTCAAGTGCAGAGCTTTCGTTAACCGAAAAGTATACCTTGACTACTCAGGTTGATTTTTTCCATTACAACTTGTCTAATCAGCAAGTAGCTTGGCATCGGCCTAATTGGGCGCTTCAAATGAATCATCGGTATGTACCCTTCAATAAATTAACCCTGCAGGCTAACCTTCAAGTAATGGGTGGGTTACAAGCAAGAGGGCTTGGAGCAATTGATACTAATCCCGTAAAAAAAGAAGTGGTCAAACTTCCGGCACTTGTAGATTTCCAATTCAATTTGAATTATGCGGTTTCTTCACGGCTCGCTGTATTTGCAACAGGGAGCAATTTATTGAATCGAAGCAATACCCGATGGATGAATTATCCAGTCAGAGGAATTCAAGGAGTTGGGGGCCTTAGTTTCAAATTTTAGCTTACCTAAGGGTAAAGGCTTGGGCATTTACCTAGTTTTAAGTTAGTTTCGTGTCTTCTCACTAGCATCATGGCAGAAAAAGAATCCAATTCTAAACAATGGTCAGATCCAAAGGATTTCGGACTTCCCTTTGTTGAAGTTAGCCCACTTGTTTCCTCAAAAACAAAAGTGAAGTCAATTACTCCCGAAGTTCCATTGCCTTCACCAGAACCAACTAAAAAACCTTCTTTACCAACTGAAGAAAGAAAGATGGAACCGAAACCTACCAAACCGGTGGTATCAATTCCTACGCCTTCAGTTGAGGTTCCAAAGAAATCTAAAGCTTGGGTTTGGGTTGTCGTGGTAATTCTGATTGCAGCAGTTTCGACAAGTGTTTGGCAATTGATGTTAACCGGATCGGAAGGAAATCAAACGGAAAATACGGTTAAACCGGCTCAAACAAAAGCGGTAAATGAGGTGGCTACTCCAGCAGTGAATCCAATTGATTCATTGGTAGTAGCAGATTCAACGCAACTTTCAACTCCAGAATCAGCAACTGGTGCAGTGAATTCTGGCACATCAATTGCAACTACTTCTAAGTTGATTCGAATTGAATCTAAAGCGGCAAACGCAAGGTTTTTCTTAGTCATTGGTAGTTTTGGAAGTGAAGAAGAGACCATGAGGTTTATTCAAAAAATTGGAAACAAGTTCCCAGAATACTATTTGGTGTATCCTTTTGAAAAAAATCCAAATTACCGATTGGCTATAGGGTCGTTTACAAATTTTAACGATGCTTCAACCAAGTTATCAGCTTTGAAGGCTGAAAGTGCCAACAGTTACTGGATTTTGAACTATTAATGATGACGCTACTACAAACACTTGCTATTGATTCGATGGCTTCTGCGCCAGCTGCAGTAAAAGCGACTACGCAATCCATCGGTTTGCTGGACCTTCTAATTAAGGGAGGCTACATGATGATTCCGCTTTATGTACTCTTTGTATTGGCCATATTCATCTTTGTCCAGAAGCTTTTGGTGATTAAAAAAGCTTCCAAAACACCAGGTCATTTGATGGATCAGGTCAAAGTATTGGTGCAAAGTGGGCAAGTAGAAAAAGCAAAGATGCTCTGTGCGGGGGACAATACTCCGGTGGCCAATATGATTTCCAAAGGGATAGATCGCATTGGTTCGCCCTTGAAAAACATTGAGGTTGCCATTGAGAATGTAGGCAAGTTGGAAATCTACAAATTGGAAAAGAACTTAGGGGTTCTAGCCACGGTTTCCGGTGCAGCACCTATGATCGGTTTCCTAGGAACAGTAACAGGGATGATACAGGCCTTTATTTCGATCGCTCAGGAAGATGGTATGGTGTCGCCCAAATTGCTTTCCTCCGGGATTTACGAAGCCATGATTACCACTGCCGCAGGATTGGTTGTAGGTATCGTAGCCTATTTGGGATACAACTATTTGGTCACTCAGGTGTCCAAATTGGTGCATCACATGGAATATACCTCCATCGAATTTATTGACTTACTTCAAGATAAATAAGCATGGGGCTGCAGCAAAAAAATAAAGTAGATGCTTCCTTCAGTATGTCCTCCATGACGGACATCATCTTTCTTTTGCTCATTTTTTTCATGCTAACGTCTTCCTTCATCACCCCTTCTGGACTCTCTGTGAATTTACCGTCTAGTGAAACTTCAGATATTGTAATGCAGGAAGTGACCGTTTCCGTGACCAAGGATCTTCAATTTTCTGTCAATGATCAACTGACCACGCGTGAGCAATTGAAAGGGGTGCTTACTCCCTTACTCGAAGGAAAAAAAGGTCAGGTAGTCCTTCATTTGGATAAGGAAGTACCTGTGGAATACCTAGTAGAAATTGGGGGCATCGCAGCTGGTCTCGGTGCCAATGTTTCCATCGCGACCAAACCCTACAACTGATGCTCGGTGTGAATTCAGATTCACTGGAACGAAAAAGTCGGATTCAATCTGCGCTAGTCACCTTTGTGATTCAAGTGTTGTTGTTTTTAGCTTTTTATTTCATGGTCGTATGGGAACAACCTGATCCTCCAACGCCAACCTATGGCTTGGAATTGAATTTGGGATTTTCTGATTTTGGTTCTGGAGATCCATCCGAAGTAGTTCCCAATTCCTCCGAAATTCCTGCCACTGAAGCCCCAGCGCCTGGGGAAATTTCAGCACCAAGTCAATCTACTACAACTACTACTAATTCAACTGCGGCAGCAACAAAACCGAGTTCCTACCAAGCTGTAAGTACGAAACCTACTGCAATTAAAGGGGAGACCGTTGCAAGTTCAACTCCTGTCAAAGAAGAAACTAAGGAATCCACTACTTCTCCACAGGTGGTGGAACAACCGAAGTTGGACCAACGCGCTGTTTTTGGTGCAGGGGGAAAAAGAGGAAGTGGTACTAACCCAAGCAGTGGGTCTAGTCAAGGAAATTCAACTGGAGCAGGGGATCAAGGAAAGCCTACAGGTTCTGTAGACGGCAGAGCCTTACAGGGTTCAGGTTCGGGTAAAGGTACTGCTGGTGGTGCAGGATATAGTCTTGATTTAGCGGGGTGGGATTTTGCATCTAAGCCAACTATCAATGATCGGGTATCAACTCGCAACGGGCGAATTGTATTTAAAATTACCGTGGATGGTTCAGGAAAGGTTGTTCAGGCACTTCCTCTCGAATACAATGTTTCCAACGAGGTATTGGC
>CAYNIK010000044.1:3407-7987 GCA_964397145.1 uncultured Limnohabitans sp. | reverse complement strand
TCAGGTTGAGCAAGAAACTCATCCCAAGTAGGAGGAAGGTAAGTGGAAAAAGGAAACGTCTGAAGGACATGGGTAGGGGGTAATTCTTGAAGGTAAGGTTTGGAATAACCGGTAAAACCGATTCTTCTGGGCTAAAATACGGGAGGAAATCCCATTTGACCGACTTAGTTGGGTAATTTTTGGTAAAAATAAGGTTGGTACTCCGGCAACAACTGGGGATGTAGCATTTTGATCAAGTCCTTCAGAATGAGGTCGGGGCGCAAATACCCCAATTCAAAGTACTCCAAACCGCCTGTTTTTCCTTTTCTAGCGGTGTAGGTATATACTTCCCCCGATTGCCAAGCGGCAAAGGCTTGGTAGCGCGGTTCACGTGTCCCCATCTCAGCTCGTGAAGCAAAGTCTGCCGCCCCAATCCAAATGGGAGCTGAGCTGGCTTGGTCCAGCACGTATTCGTAATTGAGTTGTAGGCTGCCAGAACCTGCATTTTCCTCAAATGCATACGTTCCTCCCGCTTGGGCGAGGAG
Source organism: uncultured Limnohabitans sp. (assembly GCA_964397145.1). Taxonomy (GTDB): domain Bacteria; phylum Bacteroidota; class Bacteroidia; order Cytophagales; family Cyclobacteriaceae; genus Algoriphagus. The sequence goes on along the minus strand of CAYNIK010000044.1, from coordinate 7,463 downwards.
CTGTGCTGCCCAACTATCTGCACTGGGTGCATACCAAATATCCTGATACATCACCCCGCTGAGGACACGGGGTTTGTCTTTTTCTGGTATCGAACTCGCTAAGTTCACCGCTTCGTTGTAGTCTTTTTTGATCTGTTCAAACTGGGCGGAAGCAGCTGCATACTTTCCTAAAAGCACCCCCGTAAACTTGATCCATTCGGCTCTGCCCAAGGGATTTTGCTCCACATACTCCCCGTTGATGAGGGCAGGGATGCCCGCCTGTTTGAATACCTCCAAGTACCGAAGATCTTCTCCCAAGGTGGAAATCATGATCCAGTCAGGTTGCAGGTCCAAGACCAACTCAGGATTTGCTGAAGGTCCCGCACCCAAGTCCTTTACCTTTCCAGTTGCAATTCGCTGTCGTGCAGCCTTAGAGGAAATCAGATCGAGTTGGGGAAAGCCTACCAGTAGATCGGTCTGCCCCAAGGCATCTAAGTGGGGCACTTGGGTGGTGGAAGTCAGCACAACTTGAGTGATGGGAAGTTGAATGACTGCATCGTAGTTTGCCGAATTGACCTGTACTCCAGAATCCAAGACCAGGTAGCGGTAGGTTTCTGAGGATCCTGCATAGCCTTTACTAACTTCAATTTCCCAGAATCCATCGCCTTGGTACAACTTGAATCCTGTGGCATAATCCAGCGGAACGGGTTTTTTGACAAGATTTTCGGTTTCCTTTTCCTTACAGGAAAAAATCAGCAAGGCAACACCAAACCACAGCAAGTAGCTAAGCCGGTAGGGTAGGGATCGCAAAATGCTTGGTGATGATTGCATGCAGGCTTTGGAGAAATTTTGATACAAGGTAAGGGGTAGCGGTTGACTCTCAAAAAAATGCCCAAAAGTCCTTTTATATGCGCCAAAATTGGGCGTTATTTACATCGATTTTGGTTTCCATCCCGAGCGTTTCGGTTCTTGGAATTAAAAGGGAATCCGGTGCAAAACCGGAGCTGTCCCCGCAACTGTAAGTTTGATTTCCTAGAGAGGATTTAGGAAAAGCTTTTGCAACCCCCGCCATTGGTTTCGTCGAAACTGAGAAGGCATGCAAAAAGTCAAACGAGCCAGGAGACCTGCCTTGATCAATGATTCTGAGCTTTCGGAGGAAAAGCAGGTAGAAGCGTACAATGCCTTTACCCCATTTTGGGTTAGGGCTGGATTTCATTTCTATTTTTCCTTCTCAGCCGGATTCGACTAGACCTTCTAATCGGAGCCCAATGACGATTGCCCTTTGGTGTGTAGTTGTTCTTCCTTTTGCCTCGCCCCAAGACACGGTAGCGCTGGCTGAAGTGGCCGTGCATGCCGCAGCCTTGGATCGATTTTCAGCAGGGCAAACGCTCTTGACGTATGAAAAATCTACCTTGGAGCGTTATTCAGCAAGATCTTTGGGGGATTTGCTGCAAGAAACTTCGCCGATTTTTGTCCGTCAATACGGAGCAGGCATGTTGGCTTCGCCCTCCTTCCGCGGTACCTCTCCAGGGCACACCGCCCTCTTCTGGAATGGGGTGCCCATCAATAGCATTTCCCTGGGGCAATCCGACCTTAGCATCCTTCCGATACAGGCTACCGATCGGGTGGAGGTTCAGTTTGGAAGTGCAGGAGCACTATTTGGAAACGAAGCCATCGGGGGTTCAGTGCACCTTTCTACCGCGCTTACGAAGAAAGAAGGGCTGCAAGGGGCCTTCAGCCAGACGATCGGGAGTTTTGGACTGAACCAAACCTCAATGACGGCAACCTACGGAAATCCAACGCTCCGATTTCAAACCAAAGTTTACCGTCAAGAGCAGCCCAATACCTTTCGTTACAGAAACATTTCTCGAGCGGGAGCCCCCTGGGAGCGCCAAGACCATGCTGCCTTCAAGCAGCAAGGTGTGCTCCAAGATATCTGGTGGCAGGCATCTCCCCATGCACAAGTCAAAGCCTCCTTCTGGTGGAATCAAGCACAACGAGAGATTCAACCCCTGATAGGAAGTAGTACGCAAGACAAACAAGCCGATGAAAGTTTCCGAGCGGTGGTGGACTACCGATACCAAAAGAAGTCTTCAGTTTGGAAACTCAAAGGAGCCTGGGTGGCGGATCAACTGCAGTTTAATGCACAAGCAAATCAAACCAGCCAAGGCCTGCTTGGGCTTGATTGGGAGCTCCCATCGGCTGGCAACTGGGTCTTTCGAGCAGGAGTGCGCGGGACTTGGATGAATGCCAAGCTCAGTACCTACACCGCCACAGAGCAGCGAGGGGAAGCCTACCAAAGTTTGGGTTGGCAAGAGGGAGAGCGCATCTCGGTTTCCCTTAATCTCCGCCAATTGGCCTATCCCAAGGAACTCGTTCCCTTTCTACCTGGGCTTGGATTGGACTGGAGGCTTTTTGAAGGTGACCGAACTAGCCTTTACTTCAAAACTGCATGGGGTCTAGGTCTAAAAATTCCGACGCTAAATGATCGCTATTGGGAGCCGGGAGGAAATCCCAACCTCCAACCGGAGAAAAGCCAAAACGCAGAAATGGGTTTCCAACTCAAACAGAAAGGAAATTTTTCTTGGTCACAACGCCTGACTTACTACCGAATGCAAGTGACCAATTGGATTATTTGGCTTCCCAAAGGTAATTTTTGGAGCCCAGAAAATATCCGAGAGGTGCACAATCAAGGGCTGGAATACCAAGGCGAAAGTTCTTGGACCACAGGCCACTTGACCTGGCAAGCCAATTTTGCTTACACCTATTCCAGTACTCGAGACCTCACCCAAGAAGAATCCCAGCAACTTCCCTACAGTCCCAAGCACCAAGGAAATGCAGGATTGCAGGTGAAACGAAAAGATTTAGCCCTTGATCTTTCGGGTTTTTATGTGGGGGCTCGAAGTATTGCTTCGGGAGATTCACGAATTCTAGATGGCTTTACCCTCGGAAATTTGGGACTGACTTATTCAGGGGCCAAGTGGAAATCCCTGCAATTGCCTCTGCGCTTTCAAGTGCTCAATGTATTCAATCAATCCTACCAAGTGCTCTACCTACGGGCCATGCCTGGACGATCTTACCAACTCAATTTAACGCTTACACTATGATCCAATTCAGCAAGTCTTTCTATCCATTATTCCTATTGGTCCTGACTTTTTCAGCCTGCGATCCCACGACCGATGAACGCCCACTGGGGGTCTACGATACCGGAATTCTGATTATGAATGAGGGGGCCTTTATGGCCAATGACGGAGAAGTAACCCACCTTGACCCAAGTACCGGAACACTCAGTTCCGACGTATTTGAAAAAGCGAATGGGCGACCCTTTGCTGGCTTGTTGGAAGATCTAGTCTTGGAGGAAGATCGGCTGTATTTGGTGGCGAATACGGGTAAAGTGGAAGTGGTGCAGCCTGGAGATTTCAAATCGATTGGGGCCGTGGAAAAGGGCTTGGACCAACCCCGATCTTTGGCTACTGCCCGCGGCAAGTTATTTATCTCGGATTACGGGCCTTACGATGCCAACTACAATACGCCCTCCTCTTACGTGGCGGTGGTGCAAGGTTTGGATGGGGGAGTTGTGAAGAAAAAGATCCCCGTTTCCAGCAAACCTGAAGACCTCTATGCCTTTGGATCCTATGTCTTTGTTGCAGGTTCGGAAGGAAAAAAGGTGGAGGTGCTTGATGCCAACGCCGAATTGCCTTTCAAAACTTTGGAGATGCCTGGGCAGCCTATTCAGTTTTTCGAGCTGAATGGGGATCTCTGGGTATTTTGTTACGATGCCCAGAAAGTCTATTTCGTTTCTATTTCCAAAAGCGCAATAAGCCAAAAAAGCATTCGCACCTTTCCCATTGCTCAGGCTACGGGACGAATCGCCAAGGGCGATAACGACACCTTCTATGTGTTGACAAGTTCAGGTTGGCCAGACTATCGGGATGGAATCTCGGTAGTAGATGTGGGTTCTGGCACTTTGGTGTCCGATTGGAAAAAAGGATCGGGTTTCTATGGTATCGGCTACGACTCTGATGCTCAGCAAATTTATCTAGCCAATGCCAAGGGATTCCAAGGCAATGGAGAGGT
>CAYNIK010000044.1:0-3307 GCA_964397145.1 uncultured Limnohabitans sp. | reverse complement strand
TCCACTGAATTTCTCCAAGTAAGGACCCAATGCTTTAGGATCCTTGGCCGGCATCTCGTTGATGTGGGTAATCACAAATCCTTCCCGGAATCCAAGATCTCGGAGGTATCCGTTGGTCAATGCGGTAATCTTCACTCCATAGGTGAGTTTGAGGCGATCCTTGTCAATGGCATTGATGGATTCGAGTCGAGCACCCAGCACTTCCGAACTGTAAAATTCTCGTTTGCTGATGCCTGTACCTCCTTCTAGGTTTTGAAGGGTAAGGGATGCGGTGGCTGATTTGCCTGCTCTCACGTATCCAAGGCTCACCTGATCACCAGGATAGTAATAGGATAGGGCTTCCTCAAAACTTCCTTTTCCGGTGATTTTCCAATCCCCGATTTGCGTGATCAGGTCGTTGGCTTGTAGGCCTGCCTTCTCTGCAGCCCCACTTTTCAGAATTCGAGTGACTACCACCCCTTCCAAACTTTTCAAATCCATTTCTTTGGCCAATTCAGGAGTGATTTCGGATACTTCTACCCCAGGAATGGCCTTTTGAACTTCACCATGTTGGATCAGGTCATTGGCCACCTTTACTGCCACATCTACCGGCACGGCAAAACCATAGCCGGTGTAGGAACCCGTACGGGAAAGGATGGCGGTGTTGATGCCCACCAGTTCCCCACGCACATTCACCAAGGCTCCGCCTGAGTTTCCTGGGTTGATCGGCGCATCGGTTTGGATAAAACTTTCCAAGGGAAAATCGCCGCCTAGGATATTGATTTGCCGCTCCTTGGCAGAAACGATCCCTGCAGTCACGGTGGAGGTGAGGTTGAAGGGATTGCCCACCGCGAGTACCCATTCCCCGATTTGGAGGGTTCTACTGGATCCTAACTTGATTTCAGGCAGATTTTGTGCTTCAATCTTCAATACTGCGATATCGGTGTTTTTATCCGTCCCCACCAATTTCGCCTTGTAGGTTTGCTTTTGATGGACCACTTCTAGGGTCTCTGCCCCATCGATGACGTGGGCATTGGTCAGGATGTAGCCGTCTTTGGAAAAAATTACACCAGAGCCTGTACTTACCTGTTGGCTAGGAGTAGTGCCAAAAAAGTAATCAAACATGCTGTAGCGTCGGTAATCCGTGCCACTGAAATTTTTGATAAATACCACCGATCCCGTACTGCTTTGGGAAGCTTCTACAAAGGATTCTGGGGGGAGTCCCATGCCTGAAGGAGGGAGGGAGGTAAATTGAGAAGGCATACTCCGTACCCCAGGAGAGGTGGAGGAGGACTCTGGATTCGTGAAAAAAGTAGTCCACAAGGCCGCACCTGCAAGACCTGCTAGAAAGGGAATTCCGATGGATTGGATTTTGGAGTGAAGCATATCCTGATTTTATTTTCGGTGTAAACGAGTGATTCTTAGTTTGCTGCTGCTATTTTCAGAAAATTTTACCTAAAAAATCCAAACAAAAATTAGCCCAAGCGCTAAAATCTGACGAGATGTACCTAGAAATTCAGTCCAATTGGTAATTTTGTCAGTTCACACCCCAACCTTATTGGCTGAACTGGGTTTTTATTTTTGTTACATTCATTACCTACATGACAGCAACCAAGCGCGTAGCCATTCTGGGAAGCACAGGGAGTATTGGAACCCAGACCTTGGAGGTCATTCGTCAGCATCCTGAGCACTTTAGTGTGGAGGTGCTCACCGCCCAAAACAATGTAGACTTATTGATTCAACAGGCTTTGGAATTTGTTCCCAATGCCGTGGTGATCGGTAATGAGGCGAATTATTCCAAGGTCAAAGAAGCCTTGGCTTCCGCGCCAATCAAGGTCTTTGCAGGGCAAAAAGCGATTGCCCAAGTGGTGGAGATGGAGACCATCGATGTGGTGTTGACCGCGCTAGTTGGGTACTCCGGCTTGATTCCTACCGTCCATGCCATCCGGGCCGGCAAGCAGATTGCACTGGCGAATAAGGAGACCTTGGTGGTGGCAGGGGAGTTGATTACCGCTCTTGCCAAGCAGCATGGAGTGAATATCTATCCAGTAGATTCCGAGCATTCCGCTATATTCCAATGTTTGGTGGGAGAGTTTCACAATCCTATCGAAAAAATAATCCTCACCGCTTCTGGTGGACCCTTTCGGGGAAAAGACCGAGCCTATTTGGAGACGGTTACCCGCGAACAAGCGCTCAAGCACCCCAATTGGGACATGGGGGCTAAGATCACGATAGATTCTGCTTCCCTGATGAACAAGGGCTTGGAAGTCATTGAAGCCAAATGGCTTTTCGGACTCAAGACAGCCCAGATTGAGGTGGTGGTGCATCCTCAAAGTATCATCCATTCCTTGGTTCAATTTGAAGATGGGTCGATCAAAGCGCAACTTGGCTTGCCCGACATGCGTATTCCCATTCAGTTTGCACTCAGTTATCCGGATCGATTGAAGAGTAACTTCGAGCGGTTCAACTTTGCCAACTACCCACAATTGACCTTTGAACAACCTGATTTGAAGACTTTCCGAAACCTGCAACTCGCCTACGATGCTCTAGCGGCAGGAGGTAATGCACCTTGTGTGCTGAATGCAGCCAACGAAATTGCAGTGGCCGCCTTCCTCAACCGGAAGATTGGCTTTTTGGAAATGTCTGATTTGATCGAAGAAACCTTAACCCGATCGGAGTTTATTGCTCGTCCTCAGTTGGAGGACTACATCGAAACCGACCGAATCACTAGAACATTCACAGAAAATTTACTTAAGTCAACAAACTAAATGGAAACCTTAATTATGGTGGGCCAACTGCTCCTAGGATTGTCAATCCTAGTGGGACTTCATGAGTTGGGACACTTGCTTACCGCCAAACTTTTTGGCATGCGCGTAGAAAAATTCTCCATCGGATTTCCTCCAAAAATCGCAGGATTTCAATGGGGTGATACCGAATATTCCATCGGAGCCATCCCTCTTGGGGGCTTTGTGAAGATTTCAGGGATGGTGGATGAGTCCATGGACACCGCCCAATTGGCGTCAGAGCCCCAGCCTTGGGAATTCCGAGCCAAGCCAGCCTGGCAGCGTCTGATTGTCATGTTGGGTGGAATTATCGTCAACGTGATCACGGGAATTATCATCTTCGTGACGCTGGTGTATTCCAATGGAGAAACTTATTTCTCTCGTGATCAGGTCATTGAAAATGGAATCGTGGCCTACGAATACGGGGAAGCCATTGGATTGAAGACAGGAGATAAGGTATTGGATGTCAATGGACAGACCTACCAAAGTATCGGTGAATTGAGTAGCGGCTCGGCACTCTTGAGTGAAAACGGCTACTACACTGT
>CAYNIK010000043.1:0-8029 GCA_964397145.1 uncultured Limnohabitans sp. | reverse complement strand
CAAATTTGGTTTTTCTGATCAGGTAAAGGCTGTGGTGAAAAACCGTTTTGAAGGGGAATTGGATCCTGGTGCCTACCTGAATGCACTTTGGGAGAAGGCATCAGGTCTTGGAGTCCGGATTATTTCTGGTGTGTCGGTAGTAGAGGTAGATCACGATGGAGGCAGGGTCTTGGCGGAGAAGAAGGATAGAAAGGAGATTTTTGAATTTGTTGGAGATCGTGTGGCTATTTGTACCAATGCCTTTACCAAAAAACTGTGGCCTGATTCTCCTTTGGAGCCAGGTAGAGGACTAATTTTATTGAGTAAGCCCATCGCTGGGGGTATTCCTTGGAAGGGTGCTTTTCATATGGATCGGGGATACGTCTATTTTCGGGAGGTGGAAGGCCGACTACTTTTGGGAGGTGCGAGAAATAAAGATTTTGAGAAGGAAAAAACCACTGAATTTGAGGTTAATCCTGCTATAAAATCACATTTGGAGCGGCTGGCACAGGAAGTAATTTTCCCAGGTAGACCCCTTGAGTGGGAGATGGAATGGACTGGAATCATGGCTTTTGGAGCCAAAAAATCACCCATCATCCAGCAGATTGGAAAGAAGACTGCTGTGGCAGTTCGCCTGGGAGGAATGGGCGTTGCCATCGGCTGGCAGGTAGGGAAGGAGTTATCCGAACTACTTTCAGACCTGTAATTGATTTTTTTTCTTTAGTTTCATGGCTTCTAAACACTCGACTTCAACCGAATGACTTCAATTCCAAAAGTACCGAAGGTGCTGGATGCACTGATTCCCTTACTTTTTTTAATTGTACTCCTGATCATCAGCATTCAAGTTTTTGGCACGGATGGACTTTCAGGGTCTAGCCAGATTGTATTAATTCTATCAGCTACTGTCGCTGGGCTAATTGCGGTATTTCGTTTAGGATTTACTTGGGAAACCCTACAGGAAGGGGTGGTAAAAAGTATCAGTTCAGCGATGAGCAGCATTCTTATCTTGTTTTTGATTGGAGCCTTAGCCGGAACTTGGCTTTTAAGTGGGATTGTGCCTGCCATGATCTATTATGGTTTGCTGGTCTTGAGTCCTACCATTTTCTTGTTCGCGGCTTGCTTAATTAGCGGGATTGTGTCCACCGCTACTGGAAGTAGCTGGACTACAGTGGCGACGGTAGGTGTTGCCTTGCTCGGAATTGGGAAAGCCCTAGGATTTGAAGAAGGGATTATTGCAGGAGCTATTATTTCTGGTGCCTATTTTGGTGACAAGATGTCTCCCTTATCCGATACGACCAACCTTGCGCCAGCGATGGCGGGAACGGATTTGTTTACCCACATTCGCCACATGGCCAAAACTACCATTCCAACCATGTTCATTACATTGGTCTTATTTTTGGTGATTGGATTCAACTACGAAACGGCCGGTAGTGTGGGAGATGTGCAAATTATTTCTGAGGTCATTGCCACTACATTTACCATTACCCCTTGGTTGTTTGTAGTTCCACTTCTAGTGATTCTAATGATTGTCAGAAAGGTGCCCGCCTTGCCTGCTCTATTGGCGGGAGCCCTATTGGGCGGGGTATTTGCCTTGATCTTTCAACCAGAAATAATCGCCACCATTGTCGGAGAGAGCGGGTCTTTCTCCTACATCGGGTTTAAAGGGGTGATGATGGCCTTGTTTGGTGAAATTAGTGTAGTTACTGAAAACGCTTTGGTGAATGAGTTGCTGGTAACACGTGGAATGGCAGGAATGTTGAATACCATATGGCTGATCGTCTGTGCGATGGTCTTTGGTGGAATCATGGAGGAAAGTGGGATGCTTCGGGTTTTGGCGGAGGCGATTATCCGAAAAGTGCATCGGGTAGGTTCCTTAATTGCCTCTACTGCAGCTACCTGTATGTTTTTTAACATCACTACCTCGGATCAGTACCTGGCTATATTGGTTCCCGGAAGAATGTATGCGGATGTATATAAGAAAAGAGGATTAAAGCCGGAAAATTTGTCCCGTACCCTAGAAGATTCTGCTACAGTAACATCAGTTCTAGTTCCTTGGAATACCTGCGGTGCTACTCAAGCTTCAGTTTTGGGAGTTGCCACCTTTGTTTATGCTCCTTATTGCTTTTTCAATATCATTAGCCCAATCATGACGATTCTGTATGGCTACCTCAATATTGGCATCACCTATTACGAAAAGGAAGAAGAGTTGGCATGATCCCATACAGTATCAGTAAAGAAGAACTATTGGAGTTGCCGCTAGGACAATTTGAAGGTCCTATCTACTTGATCGATCGTCCGGATCAGGTGGAGGATGCAGTCGATTTTCTAGAGGATCAGCCCCTCATCGGCTTTGATACAGAAACCAAGCCTTCCTTCCGAAAAGGGGAGTTCAATCATGTCTCCTTGCTTCAACTTTCTACCGCCAATCAAGCTTTTATTTTTCGACTCAACAAAATTGGATTTCCTCCTGCATTGAGAAGTTTGTTGGAAAAAGAAAATGTACTTAAGGTAGGGGCAGCCGTGCACGATGACCTCAAGGCCTTAAAAAAGTTAACGGATTCTTTTTATCCCCAATCCTTTTTTGATTTGAACGACGAACTCAAAAAGGTGGGTTTTCACAATGTGGGTGTGCGTAATCTTTGTGGAATGGTCTTGAAAATTCGCATTTCAAAGGCAGAACAGGTTTCCAATTGGGAGGCAGATAAGTTGACCGAGCGGCAGCTTCGCTATGCGGCTACAGATGCCTGGGCCTGTTTGGAGATCTTCCAAAAGTTGAAGACGGAGGGGTTTTTGGATGAGCTTTTGGGGTAATTGGTCCCAAAAAAGCAAAACTCAACCTACACGAACTTTCACCCGATCTGCACTGGAAAAATACCGTTCTCCAATGTTTAGGAGGTCAGTAGCAGTGAATTTTTTAAGGTAGTTAAACCGGTTTTCATAGAAACTGAAATCAAGACCAGCATAGTAGACTCCTTTAAATTGATCGATCAGATCAAATGGAGAACTGAATTTCGAGAATAGCTGACCCATCAGGTAATTTCTCAAAATCTCAATCTCTTCTGCATTAGCTAGTTCAGTGCGTAGTCGATTTATTTCTTTATCGATTTCAGAAAACACTTCTTCCTGATTGGCCTTTTTTACATCGGCAGCAATCATCCAATAAGCATACTGATCAAATTCCACTAAAGTGGAATGGATGCCGTAGGTGTGTCCTTTGTCCTCCCGAATGTTTTTGACTAGCCGTGATCCAAAGTATCCTCCGAGGAGTGTATTGAATACCGCCAAGGCAGGATAGTCGGGATGTTTTTTAGGGATTGCCCAAGCACCCAATCGGATGCTGCTTTGCACTGCACCTTCTTTGTCTTCCTGAAAAATCCAAGAAGAAGAAGGGGGTGGTAATTCCTTCTTAATTGCCCCCTGCTTCAAGGGTAACTGCTCCAGTTGTGAAATCAAGAAATCAAGTTCTTGGGGTGTGAAGTCACCAGAAAGAAAGAGGGTGCAATCCTTCCAGAGATTGGATTGGTAGTAGGCTTGCAGGAGCTCTGGGGTGATTGCTGAAATATGTGCTTCTGTAATTTCCTGCCCGAATGGATGTTCTGGCCCAAATAACCCTTTTTTGAATAATTGTCCCGCCCGTGAACTTGGTTTTTCTTGGTCTAGTTTGAGGCTCAGCTTACGCTGTGATTTTCTTTTTTCAAGGTTTTCTTCTGGAAAGGTTGCCTCTGAGAAAAGGGAAATGAATGTAGGAAGGAGGGTGGCCAGGTGTTTTTTGATGCACAGCAAACTCAAGCCTTCCTGGGTATAACTTAGGGTAGGATAGACCTCTGCTCCATGGAAATCAAAAAATTCTGCCAGTTCCTGTCCACTTGCTTTGGTTGTTCCCTCCTGGAGCATTTGCAGGGTAAAGGAAGGAATCAATGCATGAAGATTCGGAAGTGTAGATCTAGAACTCGCACCAATTACCTCTAGTTTGACCGCTTCAATTCCTGGAGTTGGGAAGAAAAATAACGTATTTCCAGTACCCAGTTGAAATTGCTGAGGAGCAGGTAAGGCGAATTCAGAAGGAAGAGAAAATTGAGGCGCTTTCGAGCGATCTATTGACATCAATTGTTGGCAATGGAGTAGCGGAGTGAAAAGCGAAGTGTTTCGGCTAGCGGGTGATTTTGTACCTGAGGGACTAGGTAAGAGAAATCTAGGCCAAGTCGTTTCATTGTAAATCCACCACCCATGGTGAAATACCTTCTGCCACCTTTGGTGTCATCCTCGTAAAAATAACCTGTCCTGAGGGCAAACTTATCTGCGTACAAGTATTCTACCCCAAAGGAAAGGGTAAGTTCGCTCAGCTCTTCCTGAAAGCCATTGGGTGCATCATTAAATGAACCAAACATGCCGGAAATTAAAGGTCTGTTGGGGTCTTTTCCAGCAGCAATAATAAGGTTGCCGTTTGCATCAGTTGCTAAGGTTCCGTCTGTATTTGTTTTGTAGGTAGGTGGGGTAGGTACCATCAACTTGTTCGCATCCAAAGCAAAAGTCAAGGAGCTGGTTGGATTTACATTGATCTTGTAGGCGGTACCTGCACGGAAGGTGGTTGGGATGTAGTCCAAATCTTCAGCGCTGTTGTAGGTGATTTTTGGACCAATGTTAGAAAGGGTAAGCCCCCAAGACCAAACGCCTTCTTTTTCACCAACCAAAATTGGTTTCTGGTGATACAGGCCAATATCTGCGCCAACGCTTGTGCCTGGTCGAGATTCAGCTCCCCCAGAAGAAGACATATTGCCGGAAAGGTTGGAGTGAATAAACCGGGCAGAAATACCCAGGCCTAGGTTGGCAGATAGACGTCTAGAATAGGTGCCACCAAGGGCGATATCTCTTGGGTTAAACTCCCCAATCGGGTTGCCGCGTCCATCCGTAAGGGAAATATTCCCCATATTGAAGTAGCGAAGGTCCAGGCCAAAGGCTGAATTCTCATCAATTTTTTTGTAGCCAGCCAAGTAACTCAAAGACATGTCATTGACTAATTTTCCAAGCCAAGGAGAATAGGATAGAGAAAATCCGTAGCTGTCTTTGATAAATGCTAGCTTACCCGCATTCCAATGTGCTGAATTTGCATCTGGAGAAGTGGCTACCCCTACATCACCCATAGCGGAATGGCGGGAGTCAGGAGCAAAGTTTAAAAAAGGAACAGCAGTAGTGATGACTCTTCTGCTTGGATCCTGTCCCGATATGATTACACTGTTTTGTGCAAAGGAGGTGAGTCCTGTAAGTACAAAAACAAGCGTAAAAATAGTTCCCTTTCCGAATATGGCTTTTTTGTTCATTGAATCACCAGTTTTCCACTTACTGAATCCACTTCTAAGGAGGATTCCGATCGTAATGTTAGTTTGTAAATATAAGTTCCTTTCGCTGGATATTTCGTTTTGGTCTGTAAAAAAATCCAGTCCCAATCTTCCAGTTTTTCCGCAGCCTGAATAAAACGTTTTTCTTCCGAAAATAGTACTTGTCCGTTGGGTGAAAAAATCGTCCAGGTTGCGATTAAATTCTCTTGGGGGCGATTGTGCAGCCAACGGATGGATGCCTTTTCAGTGGCTGGATTTGGGTAGATCTGATGACTGAGTACCTGAAGTCGCGTGCTGTTTCGTACCTCAAGGGTAAAAGTTAAGATTCCTTGATTCCCAGAAGTATCCCAAGCGAGCACCTGAATTTCATTTTTTCCTTCAACCAAGCCAGTCAACAACACTTTTGCAGTTCCTTTTTCGAAACTCCCTTCTAAGGCTCGGTATTCCTTATTAATTGGTTGGGGGGCTCCTTTATTTATGCGCAGGTGCATCGTTTTTTCTTGAGATAGCGATGAACTGTTGATGCCACTCGCATCTTGAAACTTAAACACGACTTCTACTTGGGTACTTGCAATGGGAGGACTTTCTTGTACCCGTTTTCCAGCAAGTTCTGCCGTGATCTGTGGCCCTGTCTGATCCTGACTTACCGTTTTTTTGTTGGCTAAGGATACGGCGAGAACTCCTGTTGCCTGTATTTTTTTTACTGAATCCCAAGCCTGTATGCGGATCCTTACTTTTTCCACCTTGCTCTTTAGGTGTTCCGGAAGGATGAACTGGGCCACTAATTTTCCATTGCGAACCTCTCCTTCCCCGGAGAAAAGCAGTTGATTTTCTTCTGTAAAAGTTATCGGAGCATTTTCATCCCCCAGGGTTTGGATGGTATTGGGTTGATCCCAAATTTCTAAGCGGTACTTTCCTTGGAAGTTTGGAAAGAAGGCTAGGGTATTCGGGTCTTGAATTGCAGCGGAAAGCTGCATGGGCACCAAGGTTTGCAGCGTATCAATCGCTGTTTGATTGGGGAGAGAAATCAATTTTTCAAGTTTCACTAGAGCTTCTGGAAGCGCCAAGCGAAGGCTAGGATCCCCGAGTAAGGAGAAATTTCGATTGTATGCCCCGTTGAGGCTTTGGTTTTTGGTATGTCGATAAAGTGTTCCGAGATCAGGCACACCTGATTCTCCCGAAGCGGCAAGGGCTTCGGTAAAGGCTTGATTGATGCTGAAATTTACAGAGCTAAACACGGGTCTTCCCGTCGCCAACAAACCTATGGCTCCCTTTTTTCGAGCAAAAAGCAATTCTTCGGCAGCGGATCGGATATACGGGCTGTCGTGTCGGCCAAACTCGCAGGTAGCGGTAAACCAGAGGGGTAGCTGCGCCTGATTGGGCCAATTTGCCAAGTCCTGAACCTTAAAAATTTCTTCAGCCGTCAGCGTGGTTTCATTCCCATGTCCCACATAGTTAAGGAAGAGAGTGCCTGCGTTGAGTGTTTCAAGGACTGCTTTTTTTGCTGCAGGGGACTCTTGCCTTCCCCCAGATTTGGTTTGTTCAAAGCGGTCTAAGTACAATTTCTGGCTGCGGTAAAAGGGGAGCGTTTTCTCCAAAAAGGAAGCATGCGTCTCTGAGTCACGGATATGCACGCCATTGTCTCCGTCGTCTGCTAAAAAGGTAAGCGTACTGCTTGGAAATGCCTCACCCTGGGTTTCGTACCCGATGCTTTTCTCTAGCCAATTTTGCGCTTCCGTATAGGTGATAGCAGGGATTCTGCCCACCCCAATTTGCATCGGTGCATCTCCAGTTTTGCTTTCCTCCCAATCACCCAATCCCCAATCCAGCATTCCGAAGTAGTCGTCCGAACTATAAGTGGTCAGGGGATCCAAACTGGATCTGCTGGTGTAAATCGGAATCAAATTGGGTCGGCCCCCCAGTTTTTTCTTGTAATCGAAGGTGCCTTTTCCCAAGATTAACACATTTTTTAACTGCTTCCCTTGGTGGTATTCTCGTGCAATAAAATTCCTGATGGCAGTAATGTCTGGATTGCCATAGCCTTGCCAATCGTAGATTTCGGAAGTAAACACAAGTTGGGTGAGGATTCCCTGGTCAGTTTTGTAGGCTTGAAATTGTTGGGCAATTTCTTTGAATTGTGGTACAGTGATGATCAGTAATTCAGGACTTGCTGGACCTGTTCCTTTTGGAGCAATGGTTTTAAAACCAAGCAGTTCTTTTGCGTTTTTAGGCGAAAAAAGGATCCACTTTTTTCCAGTGGCAGACTTTCCCTGGTTGTAAGATTTGGGTTGGTAAAAATCACTTACCTCCCAGGTTTGAAGTCCGGTTTCTAGGGAAATAGAATTTGCTTCCCTTCCAAAATAAAGGCCTTCCTTTAGGTTTGCATTGGCAAATGGAATGCCTAGGACCGCAACATCTAGGTGCCCAGTCCCAGATCCTTGGTAACTAAATCGAACTTGGTCTAATCGACTTCCTTTTGGAGTAAAGGGAATATGGATGCTTGTTTCAGATCCCTTGATTCCATAAGTACTTGTTGGGATTGGGGAAAAATTCACCTCTTGCAAGAGTTCAGAATCCGTCCAAATGCGAAAACTAGAAGGACTGCTGGATTGACTCATCATTCGCGCGTGGAGGAGCCAAGGAGCGGTGGAACCACTTGTTTTACCGAAGGAGATGGCCAAACTTTGTCCTTGTCGGGTAGGTAAAGAATACCA
>CAYNIK010000042.1:0-8033 GCA_964397145.1 uncultured Limnohabitans sp. | reverse complement strand
TGATCCCAGCTTTGCTTTTCGGCATTTTAAATATTGGACACCAGCATTTCATTGCTACAGGTGCAGAAGGAACATTTCTAGATAAGGCCATTTTTGGAGCACTTTCCGTGTTGCCAATTTTGATCGTTTCCTATGCAGTTGGTTTGGCTACTGAATTTACCTTCTGTGTGATCCGCAATCACCCCATTTCAGAGGGTTATTTGGTGACCGGGATGTTGATTGCCTTGGTTATGCCTCCATTTATCCCGCTATGGCAAGTGGCCTTGGCCACAATCTTTGCGGTAGTGATTGGAAAAGAAGTGTTTGGTGGTACGGGAATGAATATTCTCAATGTCGCCATGACTGCTAGGGCGTTCTTATACTTCGCATATCCTGCTCAAATCTCAGGGGATCAAGTTTGGACTTACCTTGGAGACAAGACTGCAGTGGATGGCTTCTCTGGAGCTACAGCACTTGGTGTGGCTTACAACTCAAGCATTGATGGCACGCCCGTAGTGGAGGCCTTGTCTACACACAATGCGGCCTTGGGAGCGGATTACAGTTTCATGAGCATGTTTATGGGCTGGATTCCTGGTTCTATTGGTGAAACTTCCACCTTGATGGCCTTGATTGGTGCAGTGATTTTGGTAGCTACAGGCGTAGCAAGCTGGAAAATCATTGTAGGTGGATTTGGAGGAGCTTATGCCATGGGATTAGTAATGAATGCCTTGGCTGTGAATGAATACATGGCGATGCCTGCACACTACCATTTGGTTATGGGTGGCTTGGCCTTTGGTGTGGTGTTTATGGCTACTGACCCTGTATCTGCAGCGCAGACCGAACTAGGCAAGTGGATTTATGGAATTTTAATTGGGGTATTTACTGTGATCATTCGTGTGACCAACCCAGCATATCCTGAGGGCATCATGCTTGCAGTTCTTTTCATGAACGTGGTGGCTCCATTGATCGATCACTATGTAGTTAAGGCAAATAAAACAAGGAGGTTACAACGTGCAACAGTCTAATACTTACATCATCGTCTATTCTGCTGTGTTGACCATTATCCTGGGGTTACTACTCTCAGGATCAGCACAGGTGCTTGGCCCTTGGCAACAAGAAGCCATCGCTTTGGATAAGAAAAAACAAATCCTAGGTGCTGTGATTTCAGCAGAAGAAATTGCTGCAATGAGCCCTGAGGAAGTAAATGCCTTCTATTCTTCTCGTATTTCTTCAACCGTGGTAGACATTACTGGAAAAGAAATTGCTACAGAAGGAGTGACTGCAGAGAAAGTAGAGATCGCCAAGGATTACAAAAAGCCTGCTGAAGAGCGTGCCTATCCTGTGTTTATTTATCATGCCGAAGGCAATCCAGAAGCGGTGGAATCTTATATTTTTCCGTTGTACGGAGCAGGTCTATGGGATGCAATCTGGGGATACTTGGCGTTGGATACTGATATGAACACCATTGGTGGAATTACATTGGCTCACGCGGCTGAGACCCCAGGTCTCGGTGCCCGAATCACTGAATCAAAGGTACAGGAGAGATATGTGGGCAAGAAAATTTTTGATGAATCTGGTGCCTTGGTGACTGTGATGATGCAAAAAGGAGAAGGTAAAGATTATTCTTCTGATGCACACAAAGTGGATGGGATGTCAGGTGCTACCATCACTGGAAATGGTGTAAACAATATGCTCAAGGCCTACATGGGTTGCTATGAAGCGTATATCAAATCCAAGTCTGCTTCAAAGGCAGTAGCAGTTCTCTAATTTACAACTCATTAAACTAAAGCAACTATGAGTGCTGAAACAATAGAAAAAGTTCTTGAGAAAAAACCGGCAGAGCCTATTTTCTCTAAGCGTAGAAAAAAGTTGGTTACAGATCCATTGATCGATGATAATCCGATCACCGTACAGGTATTAGGAATTTGCTCTGCCTTGGCTGTTACTACCCAGATGAAACCTACTTTGGTTATGGCGATTTCTGTAATATTTGTAGTGGCCCTTTCCAATTTTGTTATTTCCATTATGCGAAATACCATTCCGGCTCGGGTTCGTATCATTGTTCAATTGGCCGTAGTTGCAACCTTGGTTACCTTGGTCAGTGAGGTACTCAAAGCATTTGCTTATGATATGTATAAGGAGCTTTCCGTTTTTATTGGGTTGATCATTACTAACTGTATTGTAATGGGCCGTTTGGAGGCTTTTGCGATGGGCAACAAACCTTACGACTCGATGCTAGATGGCTTAGGTTCTGCGCTAGGTTATTCTTGGATTATCTTGACGGTTGCTTTTTTCCGTGAACTTTGGGGATCTGGATCCGTGTTCGGAATTCCAGTTTTCAGCTATGTGTCTAGCCTATTTGGCCCAGACTTTAAATTGGCTACCAATGGATTGATGGTGACCCCAGTAGGAGCATTTATTATTTTGGGATTGATTGTCTGGGTACAACGTACCAAGACAGGCTATGTAGAACATTAATTAAGACGCACGAACAATGGAATTATTTAGCTTAGGTATTCGGTCGATTTTTATCGACAACATGATTTTCGCCTACTTCTTGGGAATGTGCTCTTTCCTTGCCGTTTCCAAAAAAGTAAGTACTGCAGTTGGCCTTGGCGCTGCTGTAGTATTTGTGTTGGGAGTAACAGTTCCTTTCAACTGGGTTCTAAATGAGTTTGTTTTGAAAGAAGGTGCTTTGACTTGGATCTCTGCGAGCATGGCAACCATTGATTTGTCCTTCCTTAGATTCATCATGTTTATTGCTATCATTGCGGGTATTGTGCAATTGGTAGAAATGGTGGTGGAAAAGTTCTCACCTGCCTTGTATGGCCAGTTGGGTATTTTCCTTCCCTTGATTGCAGTAAACTGTGCCATCCTCGGAGGTTGCCTATTCATGGCTCAGCGTGATTATACGCTAGCAGAGTCTGCAGTATACGGCTTTGGCTCAGGTTTTGGATTTATGCTTGCCATCGTTCTTTTGGCTGCTATCCGTGAACGTTTGAAGTATTCCATGGTTCCTAATGGCTTGAAAGGTTTGGGTATCACCATGCTCCTCACTGGATTGATGGGGATCGCCTTCATGTCCTTTATGGGGATTGACCTTTAATTTGGTTGACTTTAGAAATAAGAGGCCCTGAAGATATCTTCAGGGCTTTTTTTGTGCAGGAAATTTATGCCTAACTTGATGGAAGTAAACCTAAATCCACTTGCTCATGAAAATGGTCTACACTATACTTTTTCTTTTCGTTTTTCAATTTTCTACACAGGCTCAAAGCGATTGGATTCAGTTATTCACGGGTAAGGATCTACAGGGTTGGAGAGTTTCTGAAAATCCGAGTTCTTTTTCGGTAGAGAATGGACTTATTAAAGTTTCAGGTCCGAGGGCCCATGCTTTCTATATAGGGGATGTTGGAGATGCTGATTTTAAAAATTTTGAACTCCTCGTTGAGGTAAAAACCTTACCTAAGGCAAATTCGGGAATATTCATCCACACGGTTTATCAAGAGCATGATTGGCCAGAAAAAGGGTACGAGATTCAAGTGAATCAAAGCCATCCCGATTGGCGAAAGTCAGGAAGTCTTTATGCTGTTCAAGATGTGTCTGAGGTGTACGTCAAGGATGGAGAGTGGTACACCTACCATGTAATTGTAAAAGGGGATCAGATTTCAGTAGCCCTCAACGGAAAGGTGGTTATGGAATACGAGGAGTCTGCTGACACCAAACGTACTTCTCCCCTTGGAAAAAAGCGATTTGATCGAGGGACCATTGCCCTTCAAGCACATGATCCAGAAAGTGTTATTTATTTCCGATCTATTAAAATCAAACTTTTGGATTGAAAGTAGAGTTGATTCGTTACAAGCAAACACATTTCCTTACCTAATTTCATGGCATTTACTTACCGCAAACTTCTGGCTTACTTCTTTAGGGGCTTATTGTTTCTCACCCCCTTGGCGATTACAGGATACATTATTTACCAGCTCTTTCTTTTTCTGGACAACTTGATTCCGGTATCCATCCCTGGTATTGGGATCTTGATGGTGCTAGCCTTGATTACCTTTGTAGGCTACTTTGCTAGCTTGTTCTTTACCAAACCCCTATTTGACTGGTTTGAACGTGCGGTATTTAAAATCCCCTTTGTCAACTTGCTCTACACCTCTATTAAAGATCTGATGGGGGCTTTTGTAGGGGAAAAGAAGAAGTTCAATTCGCCTGTCTTAGTAGAGGTTTCTGAAAACATGAATCGGCTTGGTTTTGTTACGCAAGAAGAAATGTCTTCGATTGGAGCACCGGGCTTGGTGGCCGTATATTTTCCTCACAGCTACAATGTGTCTGGAAATGTGTTTCTGGTAAAAAAAGAAAAAATCACGCCGCTCAAAGGGGTTAAAAATTCAGATGTAATGAAGTTTATGGTATCAGGCGGCGTGTCTTCTATAGAACGGTCTAAAGAAGAAAATTGAGCATTTTTTAACAGTCAAATTGACCCAAGTGGTGATCCATATGTTTGGCATGAAAACGTTCCCACTCGTCAAAGTTGAGTAGTCCAAATCTAGGGTGAAAGGTTTGTTTCGTTGGATTTTCTTTGAATAGCAATTGGTAGGCATCCCAACTTTTAATCAGTTCTGCTTTAGCCGTTTCTAGATCTGGAAAGCGAAGATCGAGCAAGGTGTCTGGTAGTCCTGGAGCTTTAACGCCCCTTGGAAAAGGGATATCTGTAAAAAGCAATGCTTGTTTTTGAGCCAGCTGCTTTTCGTTGGGCACAAATTCGGGGATAGGAATCCTACCTGCAGACATTTTTACGGTGAGAATCAAATGTTCCACCATATGCTGTGGAGTGAGTATACCAAATTGGGCTGCAGTAGTTGTGTGCAACTGGTTTAGTCGTTGGTGTAGTGTTTCTTTGTTCATCTTTGAAAAGATATAAAAAAAAAGCGTTTGATAGAATCAAACGCCTTTATTCATTAATGAACTCTAGAATATCGATTTAGCTTCCGCACATTTCGCAGCCCTCTGGATTGTCCAAAGAACAGGCAATGGCATCTTGCTTTTGTGTTTTAAGCGCTTCAGTTTCGTTTGCCTTTTCCATTTTTGGTTGCTCAAGTTGAGACTTATCCAAAGTAAACTTGATTGCCGCAGTGGCAGCTTGAGAACGTAGGTAATACATCCCTGTTTTCAAACCTTTCTTCCAAGCATAGAAGTGCATGGAGGTCAACTTACCGAAATTTGGATCCTGCATGAAGATGTTCATGCTTTGAGATTGACAAATGTAGGCGCCACGATCTGCGGCCATTTCAATGATCACTTTTTGAGAAATCTCCCAAACTGTTTTGTAGAGGTCTTTGATGTTTTGAGGGATTCCTGGAACAGACTGAACAGATCCGTTGGTTGCGATGAGTCGGTTACGCATGGTGTCGTTCCACAAGCCTAAATCAATCAAGTCCTTCATCAAATGCTTGTTTACCACGATGAACTCTCCAGATAGGGTTCTTCTTGTGTAGATGTTGGAGGTGTAAGGCTCAAAGCATTCGTTATTACCCAAGATCTGAGATGTAGAAGCAGTAGGCATTGGAGCAACCAATAGCGAGTTACGCATGCCGAACTTCTTCACTTTCTCTTTCAAGGAATCCCAATCGTAGCGACCAGATTTAGGAGTTACACCCCACATATCAAACTGTAGAATTCCTTTGGAAGCTGGACAGCCCTCATAGGTTTCGTAGGTCCCATTGATTTTGGCAAGTTCCATGGAGGTTTCTACTGCAGCGTAGTAGATGGTCTCAAAGATGTCTTCGTTTAGTCCTTTCGCTTCCATCGAATCGAATGGCATTCGAAGTAAGATAAAAGCATCTGCCAAACCTTGAATACCTAATCCAATTGGACGGTGTCTAAAGTTGGATTTTCTTGCCTCTTCTACTGGATAGTAGTTGATGTCGATGACCTTGTTGAGATTGCGAGTAGCCACCTTGGTGATCTCATACAATTTCTGGTGATCGAATCTCAGGACTCCATCTTCTCCAGCCACCACAAATTTTGGAAGGGCAATAGAAGCTAGATTACATACGGCTACTTCATCAGGGGCCGTGTATTCGATAATTTCAGTGCAAAGGTTGGAAGATTTGATTGTTCCCAAGTTTTGCTGGTTGGACTTGCCGTTTGCAGCGTCCTTGTAAAGCATGTACGGGGTACCCGTCTCAATCTGAGATTCCAATACTTCAAACCAAAGTTCTTGGGCTTTGATCGTTTCTCTTGCTCTTCCTTCTTTTTCGTATTTTTCATACAAACGCTCGAATTCTTCTCCATGGCAATCGGAAAGACCTGGAGCCTCGTTTGGACAGAAGAGAGACCATTCCTCGTTGTTTTCTACACGCTTCATGAATAAATCAGGAATCCAAAGTGCATAGAAAAGGTCTCTTGCACGCATCTCTTCCTTGCCGTGGTTTCTTCTTAATTCAAGGAAGTCCTTGATGTCCGCATGCCAAGGTTCGAGGTAGATGGCAAAGCTTCCTTTGCGCTTTCCTCCTCCTTGATCTACATAACGGGCGGTCATGTCAAAGTTTCGAAGCATCGGCACAATTCCATTGGATACGCCATTGGTACCTTTGATGTAGCTTCCCTTTGCACGGACATTGTGGATGGAAAGACCAATACCACCAGCCGATTGGGAGATTTTAGCGCATTGCTTTAAGGTATCGTAGATGCCATCAATGCTATCGTCCTTCATGGTAAGCAAGAAGCATGAGGAAAGCTGAGGCTTAGGTGTACCCGCATTGAAAAGGGTAGGAGTAGCGTGTGTAAACCACTTTTCGGAAAGCAGGTTGTACGTTTCGATTGCTGCATCCAAATCCTCGCGATGAATGCCTACTGCCACCCGCATCAGCATGTGTTGAGGACGTTCTACTACCTTGCCATCCAAACGGATAAGGTAGCTTCTTTCCAAAGTTTTGTACCCAAAATAGTCGTAGCTAAAGTCACGCTTGTAATCGATCGCCTCATCGAGTTTTGCAGCGTGTTGCTTGATGATTCCGTACACCTCTGTGTCTAGAAGTTGTGCGTTTTCACCAGTTTTTGGATTGACATAGGTGTACAGTCTTTTCATGGTATTTGAAAAAGACTGGCTGGTAGTTTTATGCAAATTGGAGATGGCAATACGTGCCGCCAAAATTGCATAGTCTGGGTGCCTTACAGTCAACGAAGCACATACTTCTGCCGCAAGGTTATCGAGTTCGGAAGTGGTCACCCCATCGTACAAACCATCAATTACCTTTTTGGCAACTTCTATGGGTTGAATGAATTTGGGATCTAGTTCATAGCAAAGGTTCTCTATCCTTGCAGTGATCTTGTCGAATCGTACGGATTCTCTTCTTCCGTCTCTTTTAATTACTAACATACTCAGGCGAATTTTTAAAGGGGTGGTTTAAGATAGGTGTATTTGGGTAAGCAATTTTTTTAGAAGTCTTCTTCGATAGAGAATCGAGCGGCGCTATCTGCAGGTTCGGTGGATTTCATAACCCCTGCTTTTTGGTAGTCTCCCACGCGTTTTTCGAAGAAGTTGGTTTTCCCTTGCAAGGAAATCATTTCCATGAAGTCAAATGGATTGGTACTATTCCATACTTTTTCACAGCCCAATTCCATCAGTAGACGATCTGCCACAAACTCAATGTATTGGCACATGAGGTCAGCATTCATTCCGATGAGGCGTACTGGGAGTGCTTCAGTAACAAACTCTTTTTCGATGGCTACAGCATCCATAATGATCTCGCGAACGGTTTCCTTCGGAAGTTGATTGATGACGTGCTTGGTATACAAGTGGCAAGCAAAATCGCAGTGCAATCCTTCGTCTCTTGAAATCAATTCGTTGGAGAAGGTAAGTCCTGGCATTAGGCCTCTTTTCTTCAACCAGAAGATGGAGCAGAAAGAGCCAGAGAAGAAAATGCCTTCTACTGCGGCAAAGGCGATCAATCGTTCTTGGAAGGTTCCATTGTCAATCCAACGTAAAGCCCAGTCAGCTTTTTTCTTTACGCAATCAATGTGTTCAATCGCATTAAGTAGGCGATCGCGTT
>CAYNIK010000041.1:0-8044 GCA_964397145.1 uncultured Limnohabitans sp. | reverse complement strand
GGGCATTCCTTTACTTTCTGAAGAAGAATTTTTGAAACTGGTCCAATCCTAAATCGAAAAAAGGAAATTAGAATCTTGATACGCTAAGGATACTAACGGATTGGGTCTTAGACCCGGCTAACCAGCACCTTGTCGATTCGTTGTCCGTCCTTGTCTACGACCTCCAGTCGAAGATTTTCGACAACTACGGTATCTCCTACATGCGGGATGTAGCCACTTTGATGAAGGATTAAGCCTGCCAATGTGGTAAAACTTTTGTTCTGGTAGGACACTTCAAAATCAAAATACTTTTCGAAATCAATCAAGGAATACTGTCCATCGATCAACCAGGAACCATCCTCTCGCTCCACGATTTGGTAGTCCGTTTGGTCCATTTCGGTGGACTCCCCTACTAGCGCATCGACCACATCATCCATGGTAACCATACCCACGGTAACTCCATACTCATCAATCACTAATCCGTAATGAAGCCGATGCGCTTTGAATGATTCCAAGGCTTGGTAGGCAAACATGCTTTCATTCAAAAAAAGTGGTTCTTTAGCTATTTTTTTCAAGTCAAAGCCTTCCTGCAGAATCGGGTCAAAAAGATCCTTCACTAACACAATCCCGATGATTTGATCCAAATCTCCCTCTTTACAAAGGGGATAGGCGGAATGTTTCTCTTCACTGATTTTCTGACGAACCACCTCATCGGTATCGGTAGCATTGAAAAATACAAGCTCATTTCTATGCGTGAGCAGTGTGTTAATTCGGCGATCGCCCAACTCAAATACGCGCTCCACAATATCCTGTTCGATATCCATGATCTCTCCTCCCTCTGCACTCTCCTTGATCAATGCCTTCAATTCCTCTTCGGAAATTTTACTATCTGAGGTACGCTTGATTTGAAAAACCCAAAGTAAAAAATCATTGGAGACCGTAAGCAGCCAAACAAAAGGACTGGTCAACTTGGATAACCAGAGCATGGGTTTGGCTACGCGCAACGCAATTTGCTCTGGAAAAGTCATGCCTAATCTTTTGGGAAACAACTCACCCAAAACGATAGACAGGTAAGTAATCCCCACAACTACAACCCCAACGGAAAGTGTGTTTGCATAGGGTTGTAAAAAAGAAACTTGTTGCAGCAAAGATTCCAGATCATCTGTGATATTTTTACCCCCATACACCCCCAGTAATACGCCTATGAGCGTGATGCCAATTTGCACCGTGGACATGAATTTGGTGGGATTCTCGGACAGGGCTAACGCCTCTTTTGCCCCCAGCTTCCGTTGCTTTTTCAAACTCTCCAACTTGAACTTTCTTGAAGACACAAGTGACAACTCGGCCATGGCAAAGACGCCATTCAGCAACACGAGTAAAAGAATAATTAGAATTTCCACTAGTAGAAAAAGAGATTATACGGATTTAAATTTAACTGAAAATACTTCTTTTTTCTTTTGTTTCGTCACTTTCTCAAGAACTTGAAAAGCAATGCCTAGCAATTGTTTTGCTATGCACTCAATAAAAAGGAAACAAGCAGAAAGCATTTCAAGTTACAACTAGGTGATATTGCCTGCTAGTTGCAGGCGTTTTCACTATCGATTTTCACGAATAAACCAGCCAAGACCTTATATTTGTTTCGGCATTAAAACATACCCATGAACGCATTCAAAGGTACCGGAGTTGCACTGGTAACCCCTTTTCTAGAGGATCATCAGGTGGACTATTCAAGTCTAGAACGCCTGATCAACCATGTTATCGCTGGCGGAGTTGACTACCTTGTGGTACTGGGTACCACGGGTGAAACTGCAACCCTCACTGCATCGGAAAAAACCAAGGTCCTCAAAGCATGTGTGGAGTACAACAAGGGACGTGTCCCACTCATGCTTGGAATTGGCGGAAATGCTACCCAAAAACTGATTGAAGAAATCGAACAAACCGATTTTTATGGTGTCGCAGGACTTTTGTCTGTAAGTCCTTATTACAACAAACCAACACAAGAAGGAATCATTGCACACTACCGTGCCTTAGCAGATGCATCGCCAGTTCCGCTAGTCCTGTACAATATTCCGGGTCGAACCATGTCCAATCTGACTGCTGCGACCACGCTCACCTTATCGCACCATCCCAACATTGTAGGTATCAAGGAAGCTAGTGGGAATTTAGAGCAATGCATGCAGATCGCAGCCTCCATGCCCAAGGACTTCTTGCTTTTATCAGGAGATGATCTCCTGACCAAACCCATGCAAAGCATCGGGGGATCAGGGGTGATCTCGGTATTGGCCAATGCCCTTCCTACTACTTTCAAGGCCTTGATTGAAGGAGATGATTTTTCTTCCCGCCAAGCAGCTTATTCGATTTTGAAGCTGAATGGATTGATGTACGAAGAGGGAAATCCTGTGGGAATAAAAAACCTTCTACTCCACCTAGGCATTATTCAGACGGACCAAGTTAGACTCCCTCTCTTGCGTGCTAGCCAAGGCTTGAGTGATCGAATTCGATTGGCGACGCCCCAGTAATCCATGACCCCACTATCCGTTTTACAACTTACCACTGCCATCCAGCAAGTCCTTGAAAGAGAACTTGAACCCTTGGTGTGGGTAGTGGGTGAGCTGGCGGATTTTAGACAGGCACCACAGGGACATGTGTATTTTGAGTTGGTGGAGAAACAAGGCAACCAGGTTCAAGCCAAAATTCGCGCCAACCTCTGGCAATTTACCTACCGAAGTGTAGCCGCTAAATTTGAAGCTGTGACGGGCACCTCACTCAAAAACGGCATGAAGGTTCTGGCTCAAGTAAGTGTGACCTACCATCCAGTCTATGGACTCAGCCTGAACGTAAAGGATATAGACCCCTCCTTTTCTTTGGGAGAACGAGCACGTATTCGGCAAGAAACGATCAGCAGACTTACCCAAGAGGGCTGGATAGGACACAATGCCAGGTTGCCACTGCCTCTAGTCATTCAACGAATCGCCATTATTTCCAGTGCTACAGCTGCAGGCTACGGGGATTTCATCAACCAGTTAGCCGGCAACCCGCAAGGCTACCAGGTATACCACCAACTTTTTCCTTCCCTGATGCAAGGCAACGAAGCGGTGGACAGCCTACTTTCTGCCTTAGACCAGGTAGCAGAGCAAGCAGAAAAACTTCAATTGGATGCCGTGGTCATTATTCGAGGCGGAGGTGCGCAACTGGACTTGGATTGCTTTGACGATTACCGGCTTGCCCTAAAAATTGCCAAATTTTCATTGCCAGTCTTCACGGGAATAGGACACGAACGCGACGAAACCATCGCCGATTTGGTGGCACATACACGCCTCAAAACTCCCACGGCTGTTGCTGAATTTATCCTTTCCAGTTTTCGGGAATACGAGGAAAATTTGGCGCTAGCCGCTCAACGATTGGATTGGATCACACGCACCAAGTTCAACGAGGAGGAACGTAAACTTCAAGCTTACCGCTTCCGCATCCAAGGAGAAAGCAAGCAACTGATTTCGCGAGAAGGAGAAAAAGCAAGAACCTCTTCGCTGCGGATACAGCATGCGGTAAAAAATGATACCAAACAGGAGAAAAGTAACTTGGAACAGCGAATAGAACAATTGAAAAAGAGCAGCCAGCGATTTATCAAGGTTCAACTGGATTCGCTTCAACGACTTGAAATTAGTAGCCGGCAACTGGATCCAAATACCTTATTACAAAAAGGATATACGCGTACCGAATCACAGGGTAAGCCGATTCACCAGCTTAGTTTGGCTCCTGGAGACCAAATCCTAACCCACACTTCTACCCAAAAAATCAGTAGTACCATTCAAACCATTGAAAGCAAATGAAAGACTATACCTACACCCAAGCCATGCAACGATTGGAGGCTATACTTGCCCAGTTAGAAGAGGGATCTGCTTCTGTAGACACCCTATCAGAATTAGTCAAAGAAGCAGCGGAGCTTGTTGCCTTTTGCCGCGAAAAACTTCGGACTACCGAAGAGGAAGTACAAAAAGCCTTTGAAGGATTGTAATTCCAACTAATTCCGAAAAAAGAATTTTAAGCGCTTGGAGCAACTTCTATAACCTGCAAAAACTTTCGAGGAATGCTAACCAGCATGTTTTGGTAAATCCCCGGTATTCGAATGAGAAAATAGTCCTTATTTCCTTTTTCAACACACTCCCCAACCATATCTTCAAGTGATCCACCGATCACTTTCACTTTTTCACCTGGACTGATTTCAGACCCATCGGTTTCAATGGCTACCCCCGTTGCCACTACACGTTGGATCGTTTCCACATCCTCATCGCGAATGGTGGCAGGCACTCCAGCAAAGTTGACAAACTTCACCGCACCTGGCGTTTGAAGGCAGTTCCATAGGTTATTTCGATCCGTCTTGACGAAAACATAGCCATTGAAAAGCGCTTTTTGCACCTTCTTTTTTCGATCGGACCATTGCCGCAACTCCTCCACCATCGGTAAAAAAACCTCTAGCCCTGCGTCTGTTAATCGTTCAGCAACTTTTTTCTCAGCGCGAGAAGTGGTGTACATCACATACCATTTTAATTCCTGCATCTCTATTGGGTCTATGGGGTCACAAATCTATGAAAAGATATCTGTTAAAGGTATAAACGAAAAAACCCCTGGAACAATATTCCAAGGGTTTGATCAAAAAAACCACCAACCTTAAAAAGTGATGTTTAGTTTCTACGAAGCTTGATTGCCAGCTTGTCAGTCAGTAAATACATCACTGGTACGAGTACTAACGTAATAACAGTTGCAAAGGTTAACCCAAATATTACGGTCCATGCCATAGGTCCCCAGAAAGCTGCATTATCGCCTCCTACATAGAATTGAGGATCAAATTCACTCAAAAGGGTGGCAAAATTAATGTTCATCCCGATAGCCAATGGAATCAATCCAAGCACAGTGGTGATGGCTGTCAAGAGTACTGGACGAAGACGGGTTTTACCTGCTTCCACAATACTTGCGAGCAAATCAGGAAGGGCCAAATAACTGCCCTTTTGGATACCCAATTCCTCACGCTTTCTGGTTCGAACCAAATCCGTGTAATCGATCAATACAATCGCATTGTTTACCACCACTCCGGCCAAGGAAATAATCCCGATACCGGTCATGATCACCACAAAATCCATATTGAAGATCACCAAGCCCAAAAAGACACCGATAGTACTGAAGAGTACCGAAGTCATGATAATAAATGGACTAATAACTGAGTTAAACTGAGCTACTATAATCAAGAAAATCAAGGAAACAGCAATTCCCAAGGCACGCAATAAGAAGGCCTGAGACTTGGCTTGCTCCTCTTGCTCGCCCGTATACTTCACTGTAATTCCTTCAGGAACTGGGTAGGCCCCCATCAAATCCTTGATTTGGCTATTGATCTCTGTAGGATTGTATCCGTCAAGAACATTGGAGAACATACTCACCACTTTTTCGGAGTCTTTTCTTTTCACAGATCCATAGGTAGATCCATATTGAATATCGGCTACCGCAGAAATTGGAACTTCCCGTTTATCACCAAACTTGTCTCGGAAACCAATTTTCTTGTTTACAAGCATATTGATGTCGTACCGTGAATCTTCGTCTAGACGCAACAAAATTGGATAATCGTCCTCACCTTCCTTGTATTTTGAGATTTCAAGCCCAAACAAGGATGTGCGCAACTCCTGAGCAATCGTGGAAGTAGACAAGCCAAATCGTCTCGCCTTCTCACGATCAATCCGTACTACCACCTCTGGACTACCCAAAGAAAGGTCCGTTTTCAATTCCTCCAAACCAGGAATGGAGTTGGATTCCAAGTAAGCCTTGGTCTCGTCTACATAGGCAATTAACTGTTCGTAATCCTCCCCAACAAACTCAATGTTAACCGGATTCCCTACAGGAGGACCGTTTTGCTGCTTGTCCACGGTAATCAGAACCCCTGGGTACACTTTCGCCAAGTCACGGATTACTTCCATGGCTTCGTTGGTGTCTATTCCTTGACGATCGATGTAGTCCACAAAACCAATGGTGATTTTTGCCTTATGGGGCGTAGACTGAAGGCTTGGACCCTGCGTAGGATCTCCAGTACCTTCGCCCACTTGGGTGATGACCGATTCCATGATCCCTCCATAAGGCTCCAATTTAGCCATCATCTCATCTTCCATCTTATCCACGAAGGCATTGGTCGCCTCAATGCTTGTTCCAATAGGAAACTCAACGAATACGTTGACTAGCTGAGGTTGATTATCTGGAAAGAAAAGAACCTTCGGAGAACTTACTCCAAGTAAAACAATGGAGAAAATAAACAGTAAAAAGGTTCCTACTAATATTTTAATGGGGTTTTTCCCTTTTAAAGAAAATGTGAGTAAAGATTCATAGCCATTCTCCATCCGAACTAAGAAGACTGACTGGAACCAACCCACTGCTTTTCTCAAAAAGAACACATACACCAAAGTCAATACAGCGGATACAAATGCAAGAGAACCTATGGTATTCCATCCAACTAGATAACAAACTAGCGCCAACAGACCCAAAAACCCTGCCATACGAAGAGATCCTTTTTTTGGTTTATTTTGAGTCATGTCCTCAATCTTCATGTACATGGCAGTCATCACTGGATTGATGACCAACGCCACAAATAAGGAGGCAGAAAGCACAATAATCAACGTGATGGGCAGGTATTTCATAAACTCCCCTACGAGATCATCCCAAAAAGCTAAGGGAAGAAAAGCGGCCAGCGTGGTCAAAGTGGAGGTAATAATTGGCCAAGCCACTTCACCTACTCCTTCTTTAGCCGCTTGACTTGCTGGTTTGCCCTCCTGCATGAGTCGGTAGATATTTTCTACCACCACAATACCATTGTCCACGAGCATCCCCAAAGCAAGAATGAGCGAAAAGAGCACCATCAAGTTGAGCGTAATGCCGAAGGAGTCAAGCACCAAGAAGGAAATAAACATGGACAAAGGAATCGCCGAACCCACAAAAAGTGCATTTCGGAAGCCCATGAAAAACATCAAAACCAAGACTACCAGGATAATTCCAAAAATGATAGAATTTTCTAGGTCACTCACTTGAATGCGCGTTTGCTTACTCTGGTCATTGGTGATGGAAATCTCTAAATTCTCAGGGAATCGATTGGCCTTAGTGGTCTCAATGATCTCTTTGATTTTATCCGCAGCATCAAGCAGGTTTTCTCCACTTCGCTTGGTCACGTTGATCGTAATTACAGGAAGGTTCTTGCTACGTGCATACGACACCCTATCCTTGAATGTATCCTTGATCTCGGCTACATCGCGTAGGTAAACAATCTTCTGTTGATCCGTCTTGACGATGATATCCATCAAATCCTCTGGATTAGTGAATTCTCCATCGATTCGAAGCGTACGCTCAAAATCACCATTCTTGATGCTACCGCCTGAAATGGTTAAGTTTTCTGTTTGTACCGCACCTGCAATATCACCAAAGCTTACTCCTACCGATTCCATCTTGTATGGATCGACATTGATCTGGATTTCTCGTTCTACAGTACCTGCAAGGTCTGCCTTAGAGATCTCAGGAAGCTTTTCGATCGCATCTTCCAAATACTCCCCAAAGCGCTTCAATTCCTGCTCCGAATACGGACCAGAGATATTGACGTTCATAATTGGGAAATCGGAAGTATTGACTTCCAAGACATTGGGATCCTGATCGAGGTCAGTAGGCAATTCACTTTTTGACTTATCTACCGCATCTTTGACGTCTTGGATAGCTTTGGCAAGTTCCACTCCAGGAGTGAATTCAACCACAATCGAAGAAAAGTCCTGGACTGAAGTAGATTTAATGTCCTTCACATTATTCAAGGACTTCAACTGCTTTTCAATAGGTCTGGTAATCAAGTTCTCCATATCCACTGGCGAGTTGCCAGGATAGGGAGTCCCTACATAGACTGTTGGAATGACGATTTCTGGGAAACTTTCCTTGGGCATGGTCCGGTAAGCGCCCAAACCCAGTACCGTAATAATTAGCGTCAGAATAATGACCGAGGTAGAATTGTCCACACTAAAGCTGGACAATCCAAACTCACGGATCGTTTTGGATT
>CAYNIK010000040.1:0-8053 GCA_964397145.1 uncultured Limnohabitans sp. | reverse complement strand
TTTTTTGCCCTTCCTTTTTCGGTATCGTTTGGAGCCACAGGCTTTGTTTTCCCAAATCCTTTGGTGCTCAGTTGGCTGGGGCTACACCCTTCCTTGATCAAAAATTCCTTTACGGCATTTGCCCGCTGTTCGGAGAGCGTTAGGTTGGCGGCATCTTCTCCAACGTTATCGGTATGTCCTTCAATACCCACCTTTAGGTTCTTTTCTTGAATGATTTTGGCAATTCGTTTAAGCTCAGGAATGGAGTAGGGTAGCAAGGCGTACTTTCCGAAATCAAAGAATAGGTTGTTGATCGGTACAGTAATTCCCTCATTCACCATTTCTTGATAGGTGACCAAATTGATGTCTGAATCGATCGTGATTGGCTTTGGATTAGATCGAAGATCGATGTTGTTTGAAATCGGGAAAAAGCCTTCCTTATCCACATAATATCCATAAATTTTACCCAAAGGCAAGACCACAAAGAAACTGCCATCCGTAGGATCGCTTTTTGACTGACCGACGCTTTTTCCAGTTTGGAGATCCTCCCATCTAATTTCAGCAGCAATCGGTTCGTTGTTTTTATCCAGCAATTTACCAGATATCGTCGCTACATAGTCAGGTCTTAAATGCTTGGGTAGATTAAGCCAGAAGATATCGTCAGCACTTTGTTCATCTCTGCTTTTTGAGAAGTATGCCTTATCTCCATCCGTAGATATTTTATAGCCCCAATCGGTTCCAGGAGTATTGATTTCCTTTCCCATATTGACCGGCTCACTCCAGCAATCCCAACAGGACTCATCCAAGCGAGTGGATTTGAAAACATCCAATTTGCCTAGGCCTCCATGTCCGCTGGAACTAAAATAAAGCGTTTTCATGTCTGGATGTAGAAATGGACTGCGGTCGGTATAAATGGTATTTATGGTTTTGCCTAAGTTGATGGGCTCACCCCATTGGCCCCATTCATTTTTAAGGCTTACGTATATATCTGAGGAATAATTCGCCTCTCCATGGTAATCATCCGGTCTATTTTCCAAATAGTAATCGAGGTTCCCTTCCCTTCTTGAACTAAAAATCAGTGCATTTCCATCACTTGAGACCATCGCATCGGCTTGCCAACTTCCAGAATTGATCGAATTTGGCAATTCCTCTGGGCTTTCCCAGCCATATTCTGTTTTTTCCGAAGTATATAAATCGCCATTTCGAAAAATCATAAGCGAGGTTCCATCTGTTGAAATACTTTCTGGTGCTTCATTCACTCCTGGATCGGATAAATCTGTCAATTGCTGTGCTTGAGATCGGGTTTTCAAGCGTGCAAAATAGATGTCTTCATCACCATTGCCATCCGGCCTATTTCTGCCGCAAAAATAGATGAATCGCTCATCCGCAGATATTACTGGAGAATATTCTCCTCCATCCATTGTATTTACTTCTGTGCCAAACGATTGTACTTTAATGGTTGGGTCCCATTTAGCCGATAGAAGAGCGATTAAGTCCTCTAGTTTTTTATTCTTCTCCCCGAAAAAAGGTTTGTATGCATTGACTTTGTTAAGCGCTCCTTGCCAGTTTTTTTTATTGACATCTATTGAAATCAATCGCTGGAGGGCAACAAATGCTTTCTCCTTTGGTGCGGCCTGACGAATGTACGAATCGTACAGGTTGGCTTGGTCCTCAGAAAAGGAGTAGCGAAGATCGAGTTCATCACCTAAATCTGCCAAAGCATAATCAGTAGCTTTAATTCCTTGAAGGGAAGGGTCATCAAATTCTCCGTAGAATTCATCTAAAGTCAAGCGTTCACCATCTAGCGTAACGAGATCGTGCAAGTAGACCAATGCGGTTTTTTTCTTCCCTCCTGTATATTTTTTAGCAACATATTTTAATGCGGCTAAATCTTGAGTTTGTTGACCATAAAGAAAAATGCTGTCTTTGGCATTTTCTATCCAAGGGTTTGATCCATAGTCTTCAATAAAATCGCGATAGCTTTCCCAGTTTCCAACCGTTGTATTTTCAAGAAATTGACGTTCCTGGTATAAATTTTTGCTCTCTGAAAATTGCTTGCTTTTGGGGTATTTATCCATAAATCCCTTGTAGGCTTTTGCCGAATTCTCCTTTTTTGCCGCTGCAAAGGCAAGTCCATGAATTCTTGACCAAGCCTCCTCTACTTCGGCAGCAGCAGGGTAGGTAGAGATGAATTTTTCATATTCTTTAATGGTGTTGACCTCCTTGGCGAGATTGAATGCCAACGCGTTTCGATTCGACGTGGCAAGCTGTACTTGCTGCGCATTTGGATACGTGTTGATAAATTCTTGGTAGGAAGCCACTGTATTGATGCCGGTTGCAATTTTGAATGCCGCAATGTTCCGGTTTTCAACCGCTTCAGTTTTATATTCCTGCGGACTGGCTTTGTAGTAGGCTAGGTAGGTATCGTACCCCTCTACCGTATTTAGTGTGTTTGCATCTAGAAGAGCTTCCTTGCAGATGGTGAGGGTGACGGCATTGAAATAATCTTGGTTAAGTGGGATTTTGAATAAATCCTTTAATTCCTTTTCATCCGTAAGGTTGGCATACAAATTAATCGCATTGACGATGTAGTTGTAAGCTTTCGGAGCATTGTATTTTGGATATCCACGATTGATGTGTAGGAGCGCCATCGTATACAGGGCAGCTATATCCGCTGGATTTTTTTCTAAATCCTTGGTTAGGTTTTTTTCTGCTTTTGCAAAATCACCTTTATCTATGTGTTTTTGATCGTTGGTTTGGGCTACTGAAAAAGTGCTGAACCCAACAAAAAAAGCCATAAATGCTACAAAATATCTCATTTTTAAAAGTGTTTATGGAAGTGTTGTATCCGTAGGGGAGTTAAAGAAAATTATTAATCAAAAATAAAACCCTTTTTCTAAGGTGTTTTCTTTTTTGTGTAAAAATAAGGCTTTGAAAAACAACTCCCTAAGGAATGTTTTGTTTCAATTGGATCCCTACTTTCTAGACTAAATTTGGCTTACATTGGAGAATGTAAAATAAACTAGAATACCTAGAACAGTTAATATTTAATACTTTTGACAACTAGAGCGTAGTATTGGTTTAATGAAATCTGTTGTTCATTAAACTGATTAAAAAAAATATATAGTTCCACTTGTACTTCCTTTGGTTGTATCCTGGTAGGATCTTCTCTATAAAACTTTGGTAGATGTAGTTCCCTTTTTCCAATGAGCATTCAGCAAACGCTAAGCCTTGTCCTTTTTCTGGCCTTTTGTTCTTGTACGCAAGAGGAGTCTCAGCCTCGTGCTGCTGTCCAAACTGATGATTTTACGCCCGCGGTTGCAAATGGGTACCTGATTGAACACACGTATTACACCTTATCCTATTCCAGTACCCATCGCCAAGCAGAGTTCTCCTCTTATTTTCTCAGTCCAGCGAGTATTCAAGGAGGACAGGAGCGTACGGATGATTTTCGGGTAGATCCTAAGGTGAAATCCAATCCGGTAAAAAGTACAGACTACCAAGGATCGGGCTACGATCGGGGTCATCTCTGTCCTGCAGCAGATATGGCCTTGAACTTGACCGCTATGTCCGAGACATTTTACATGTCCAATATGTCACCAATGACCCCTTCATTTAACCGAGGGATTTGGTCTAAATTGGAAGATTGGGTACGTGATGCTGCGCTACAAGAAGGGGGTTTATATGTGGTAACAGGTCCAGTTCTTTCCAAATCCTGTGGATCAATTAAGCAATCCATCACCATTCCCTGTTCATTTTACAAGATAGTTTTTAAAGGTGGCTCCAATCCCAAAATGCTTGGCTTTCTGCTTTCCAATGCGGGCGCTTCGGGTTCAGTACAGCAGTTTGTGGTGAGCATCGATGCCCTTGAGCAGCAAACTGGAATTGATTTTTTTCCGCAGTTAGCCGATGAGATTGAACAAAGCCTTGAAAGTAAGGTAAGTTTGTCAGGTTGGAGGTTTTGAATTTAGATTCTGAATATTTTTTCTTCACTCTAATTATTTTTAGCCGATTGATCATAATAGATAGATTATTGCTTCTTTTGATCCTGACTAAGATTTTTAATGGATATATAACTTTTTTAGTCAACTGATTTTTGGTTTATGGTTAATTGAAAAACAATTTTTAAAAACAATTCGACTCAATTAATTGTCAATAAGTTAGCTATGTAATTATGCGAATTGCATTTTGCATTCGTTTATTGATTTGGACAAATTTTAATAGGACTAAATAGCCTGATATTTAATGAATAGATCTATTTTTTTCACTCTCCTAATTGGTTTGATTTTAATGCTTTCGGGTTGTGAGTTTTTTCCAGAAAAGGAGATTATTGATGATGGAAGAGCTATCCGTTTTGTATTTGATGTGGGCTTGAATGATGATCCTAATTTTCGTCTACCTAAAGATAAAAATGGTTTTTATTCCATGACCTTGACCAAATCAGGTCAAAATGTGCAACGAATTTCAGTGCGATTGTTGGATGGAGACAAGGTCGTTTATAGTAAGTGCTGTGGCAGGAGGCATTCCTTGAGTTGGCGAAGTAATTTGTATTGGTGGATGCTGAAAGGAGATACGGTTGCTAACATTACCAAAACCTATTTCAATCCATTTACAGGAGAAATTCAATACGTGAACTATCCACCGCTAATCAATTGGAAGGATGAGTTGGTGCCTACGATCAATTCCTCTTCCATCACGGATGAAAATACAGGAAGAACAAGTACCGTCATAGCTCCAATTGGCATAATGCGCGGGGATACCATGACGGTATATGTTCGGTATTACCATGCCATTACCAAGTGGACAGAAGGCTCTTCCTTTTTTTCTACAATCGGTGAAAAGGAAATTACTGATTCAATAAAAATAATTCTCAAATAGCGTGAAGCTAGTATTGGCGTTTTGTATCCTTGTTTCTTTTGCGAAGCCACTACCTAAAATATCAATTATTCACTCCAAAACTAAGAGGCTATAAAAAACTCATTTCGACCATGAAAAAATTAATTCTACTCCTGCTTTTGATGCTCCCGGCTCTTGTTTTCGGGCAATCGGGAAACTTATTGCTTACTGGCAAGCATGGAGGGGTATATAGTTGGGAATCCAAAGAGACAAAAGATCGTGGAGGTGTAGTGTATGTTTATCCAGAGTCGAATACGACTATTTTATTTTTTATGGGATTAAATAGGGGGGCGCCTTCTTACAATATGGGGGAATTGTACGGCAAAATGAATGTGACCAACGGGACTGGTGTGTTCTTCAACAGTGCATATCCGGGGTCTGATTGTAAGTTTAGGTTCACATTTAGCGGGGATAAGCTTCTTGTCAAAACAGTGGACGATAAGTACGACTGTCTTTTTGGGGCGGGGGTGAGTGCTGATGGGGAATTTACACGCACATCAACCAAAATACCTGAGTATTTCGAAGGCTATTCAGGGAAAGTTTATTTTAAATCTACCAAGCCAGATCAGTATTATCGGTAACCGATATGCCTATGAATTTAACTTTTAACCCAGAATAACTCATGAAAACTAGCTTTATCTTCCTTTTTCTTTTCGTGATGTGCGGTGAACTTGCACCCAAGCAATTAACTGTAGAGGAAGAAAAATTATACACCCTCATCATGAATTACAGAAAGGAGAAAGGCTTACCCTCTATTCCACTTTCTCCTTCTTTGACTAAAGTTGCCCAAGCACATGTGAAGGACCTGCATTTCAATAAGCCCGATCAAAATGCTTGCAATATGCATAGCTGGTCTTCCAAAGGGGCTTGGTCCTCTTGCTGCTATACGGATGATCATGCCGAAGCCGCATGCATGTGGGACAAGCCAAGAGAGATGACTAACTATACAGGGAATGGTTATGAAATTGCTTTTGGAGCTTACGGAATGGATGCTACCGCCTCAGGAGCTATGGCAGGATGGAAAGGAAGCCCTGGACATCATGCTGTAATCATCAATCAAGGGATGTGGAAGACTCCTTGGAATGCTATTGGTATTGGAATTTACGAAGGCTTTGCAGTGGTCTGGTTTGGAAAAGAATTGGATTCCAATTGATGACTTCAAAAAAATGAAGGCAGGGTAGAATTTTTGAAAAAATAGTTAAAACACCGATTCTAGGAGATATGAATAGATTAATTCTTAATTCAGCGCTTTTAATGGCCCTTTTAATGGCTAGCTGTGGAGGCAATACCGAGAATGCTGGCGGAGGTAAAGTAATTTCAATTCGAGATCAAATCGGTCAGAGCGATAGCTTACCAAACGGGAATTCATCTCCTCAAAAATCAAATGAGGAAGGCCTAGGTTTGGACAAGAAATCCCCTTTGGAACAGTTTATCGTGATGGTATCTGCTGCTGAAAATAAAGATAATGGACTTGTGGCTGAGTTTGTCAATTACGATTCCTTAGATTTTTATGGAGCATTGGATAATTTCGACTATGTACTTTTTGATGATCAGGTTCCTGGAGAATATAGTAGAAATAAAAGGGCTTACCTTACAAAAAACAGCTATTTATTGGTTCCCACATTTTTAAAAAGCAAGCTGATCAAGTCGAAACAAAAAAATGATTCAAATTCAATTGAATCAGTAACTATACTAAAAAATAAGTCTGGCGAATATCGATTTTCGACCAATTTGAATGGCAATCAATTTTTAGTGAATGTATCCCAAGATTATTCCAATGGAGATGGGGGTGGGGCTTTAATCTACCGATTTCATATTGGTTCGGACAAACGGATTTCACTGGTTCATGTCATGATGGCTGGTGGAACAGTAAGCTTTTGAAAAAAAAAATTGTAATCAATAAATCATCTTATCTATCCTGAAATATGTTTTTAAGCAAATCCTACACTCCCAGTAAAAGTCTTCAATTTCCTTGGTTGAGTAAATTGAGCTACAGTATGTTGTTGATCTTGATGGGATTATCAATTCCTGGTTTTGCGCAGGAAGGGAAAGATGAGTTGCCGGCACCCTTTTTTGGAAATTGGGTAGAGGATCTTTCTGAATGTGAGATGGGCTCTTATGTCAGTATTGCTGACTCAGAAATAGGATTGTTAGTTTTTGGCCTTGGCTGGTCTTCGACCGAAGTCAGAGTTAAAGAAATGGAGGGGTACTACCTATTGTATGTAGATGCTGTTTCCGAGGGTGGAGATTTTCAATCCGAAATCAAAATCAGGATGGGAGATGATGGGAATTTATTTTTTATTGATTCGGATTCAGAGGAAAAAGAATTGGTCAAATGTGCTCCATTTGGAGGTGAGGAGTTTGTAGAATTGGAAAATGAAGAAATTTCTGAAGCGGATGAAGTGGAAGAACTAGAACTATCAAACACCATAGACATGGGTTCCTTAGACGCTGAATTACCGCCCCACTTTTTTGGAAATTGGGTAGAGGACTATGCTCAATGTGAAGTTGCAGCTACCCTTAGCATTGCCTATACAGAGGAAGGATTTGTTGTTTCTGGATACGAATGGTCTTCAAATGAAGTTCAAGTCATCAATAAAGGCGATTTCTACACGTTACAAATTAAAGGATCTTCAGAAGAAGGAGATTTTGAAACTGAGATCAACGTCAAAATGGCGGACGATGGCGGATTAATTTACTCTTTCCCCGATTTGGAGGAAATCAAATTGGTGAAATGTAATCTGGAGGGAGATTTGGGGCTGATGGAAGGGGAGTTTGTAGAGGTAGAAATGGAAGATTTGATGGTAGTAGATACAATTGCGGTTGAGGAATTTGATGTGGTACAATTTGTTGATTCAGATTCCATAACCCTTGAATTACTTCAGGGTAAATGGCAATCTCTAGAGGATGAAGCGAGTTTTATGGTGATTGAAGGGGATCGAATGAAAAACTATTATGGAGGGATGGATGAGGAATTGGATAATGAGGCAATTATGTTAAAAGACACCTGTATGAATGAAGCTGATTCAGCAAATGGGTTGCCTGAAGAAAAAAACAGATACCTATCCAACCCTAATTTGGACATGTGTTGGTACATCGAATTTGTAGATGACACTCGCTTATCACTGATCTATATGGCCACAGGGAATACACTAACCTATAGAAGGGTAGAATAGAT
>CAYNIK010000039.1:0-8126 GCA_964397145.1 uncultured Limnohabitans sp. | reverse complement strand
AAAGAAAAAAGGGTTGACCCCTAAAGTGACAGGATAAAAAAAGAGGGATTAAAAACACCCCTCTTTTTTTATCCTTATTGAATCACTCCTAGCTCCTTCCCCACCGCAATAAAGGCCTCGATTGCCTGATCCAAGTGCTGTTGCTGGTGACCAGCTGAGATTTGGACCCGAATTCTTGCCTGACCTTTGGGAACCACGGGGTAATAAAATCCAATCACGTAAATTCCTCGTTCTAGTAATTTTTCAGCCATTTTCTGAGAAAGTACAGCATCGTACAGCATGATCGGTACGATGGCATGCTCCCCTGGCTTGATATCAAACCCTGCTGCCAGCATTTTTTCGCGGAAATAACGCGTATTCTTTTCCAAGGTATCTCTCAGTTCAGTGCTCTCAGAAAGCAATTCAAGGACTGCCAAAGAAGCCCCGGTGATGGATGGAGCTAGCGTATTAGAAAACAAATAAGGTCTAGATCGTTGACGGAGTAACTCAATGATTTCCTTTCTACCTGAAGTGAATCCACCAGAAGCTCCTCCCAAGGCTTTACCTAAGGTACCGGTTATGATGTCCATCTTACCCATCACTCCTCGATGCTCGTGCACTCCTCGACCTGTTTTTCCCATAAACCCTGTAGAATGACACTCATCTGTCATCACTAGGGCTTGGTATTTTTCGGCCAAGGCTACGATTTTATCCAACTGCGCGATGGTACCGTCCATAGAAAAGACCCCATCTGTAACAATAATTTTTTGCTGAGCACCCGCTGCCACGGCATCCTGGAGTTGCTTTTCCAGATCTTCCATGTTGTTGTGTTCGTAACGGTAACGCATCGCTTTGCAAAGACGTACCCCATCAATAATAGAAGCATGATTCAATGCATCTGAAATAATCGCATCTTCAGCCCCAAAAAGTGGTTCAAATACGCCTCCATTCGCATCAAAAGCAGCAGCGTACAAAATGGTATCCTCTGTACCTAAAAATTCTGAAAGCTTGCGCTCTAATTCTTTATGAATATCCTGCGTGCCGCAAATAAATCGAACAGAAGACATACCAAAGCCATGTGAATCGATTGCATCTTTTGCTGCCTGAATTACTCGGGGATGCGAAGAAAGCCCCAGGTAGTTATTTGCGCAAAAATTCAACACTTGCTTCCCTCCTGCAATAGTGATTTCAGCTGCCTGAGGAGAGGTAATGATTCGTTCTCTTTTAAACAAACCGGCTTCCTCGATGGATCGTAATTCTTGTTCTAATTTGGGTTTAAACTGCTCGTACATGGTCAATGGGATAAGGTTTTGGACTTGGCAAAATTTAAGTTTCCGCTGATCAAAAATCGGCTTGAAACAGGTGAATTTTATTATTTTTGCGCAAGTGAACCCAAATATAAAACAAAAACCCTCATCGCAACTAGGGCTTTTTTGAAACACCACCCTATGGACAAAATCCTTGTTATTGGAGCAGCCGGGCAACTTGGCTCAGAATTAACCCGAGCATTGGCTGATCAATTTGGCGGAGACCAAGTCATCGCTACTGACCTAAGAGCCACCGCTAGCTCTCTTTTCCCTTACTGCAGATTTGAAGTATTGGATGTGATGGACAAAGAAGCCCTTGGGAATTTGGTAAAGAAAGAACGGGTCACACAAATCTACCACCTCGCTGCAGTGCTTTCCGCAACAGGTGAGAAAAATCCGCATTTTGCTTGGTCACTCAACATGGATAGCTTGCTTCATGTGCTGGAGCTCGCCAAAGAAGTTGGGCTGGATAAAATCTATTGGCCTTCTTCTATAGCGGTATTTGGACCAAGTACTCCCAATGTCAATACGCCACAGTTTTGCGAAAAAAACCCAAATACCGTTTATGGAATCAGCAAACTGGCAGGTGAGGGTTGGTGCAACTACTACTTCGAGAAATATGGGGTAGATGTACGAAGTCTACGTTATCCAGGTCTCATTGGCTATAAATCCCTACCTGGGGGAGGCACCACAGACTATGCGGTAGATATTTACCACAAAGCGATCGCAAACCAGCCTTTCACCTGTTTCTTAAGTGAAAACACCTACCTTCCGATGATGTACATGCCGGATGCAATCAAGGCTACCCTAGACTTGATGAATGCTCCAAAAGAATCGGTCAAAATCCGCTCGAGCTACAATCTTGCTGGGATGAGTTTTTCTCCGAAAGAAATTTTTGCGAGTATTAAAAAAGAGGTACCTGGTTTTGAAATCAACTACCAGGTGGATTTTCGCCAATCCATTGCAGATTCATGGCCAGATAGCATTGACGATAGCAGAGCAAGAGCTGATTGGGGATGGAAGCCTTCTTATGATCTGGATAGCATGAGTCGCGATATTTTAAAGCACTTGCCCACATTTTTCCCACCACAATTCTGATTCTTGAGAAAGAAGTAAACTGGATTGAAAGAGATCCCTTTATTTCAGTTTTGCGGCAATCTGTTCGGGTACAAATCCCAAGGTGACACTTCCGTCAGCGTATTCTATCAAAGGCCTTTTGATCATGCTAGGCTGTGCCATTAAAATCGGAAGCGCAGTGGCCTCCTCCAGCATTGCTTCTTTTTGTGAATCCTCCAACTTTTTGTACGTAGTTCCCTGTCGATTAACTAAGGTGTCCAAATTAGTCTTGGATAGAAAGCTTTTAAGAACCGATTCAGTTGGAGCCTGCTTTTTGTAATCGATAAACTCATAAGAAACACCCTTTTCCTCGAGGAAGGCAAAGGTTTTCTTCATCGTATCGCAATTTTTTATCCCGTAAACTTTCACTGCTTCTTCCCTTTTAATGAATTTCTTTCATGCTGTCTTCGTGCGCTTGGAGGACCTTACCAATCAGCTCGTCCGTCAAGGCAGTCGATAAAAATAGACTTTCAAACTGCGAAGGAGCTAAATAAACACCTCGCTTCAGCATGCTTTGAAAATAACGACCAAAAAGTTGGGTGTCAGATTTTTTGGCGGATTCAAAATCTGTTACTGGTGCTGAGGTGAAGAACAAGGAATACATACTCCCCAATTGATTGAGTGTGTAATCCAATCCTAAATTGGCATTGATTCTCTTAATGCCAGTACAGAGCTGATTTCCGATCGTCTCCAAACGAGCATACACCTCTGGATGAGTATCAAGATGATGTAGCATGGCCAATCCTGCAGCCATGGCAATGGGATTACCCGAAAGTGTACCCGCTTGATAGACTGGACCCGCAGGGGAAACAAAGTCCATGATCTCTTTTTTTCCACCATAGGCACCTACTGGCATCCCTCCACCAATAATCTTTCCTAATGTCGTCAAATCCGGAATGACTCCAAGGCGCTCCTGAGCACCGCCTTTGGCTAATCGAAATCCTGTCATCACCTCATCGAAAATCAAGACGATTCCTTCACGGGTACAGATTTCACGAAGACCTTTCAGGTATCCCTCTTGCGGTAAAGTCAACCCCATATTTCCAGGAACTGGCTCCAAAATCAAGGCCGCAATTTGACCCTCGTTGGCATTGACTAAAGCTTCTATAGCTGCTAAATCATTGTAAGGAGCTAAAAGCGTGTCCTTTGCTGTCCCCAAAGTAACACCTGGAGAATCCGGATGCCCCATGGTAATTGCTCCAGAACCTGCAGCAATAAGAAAGGAATCCCCATGTCCATGGTAGTGCCCTTCCATCTTGATGATTTTATCTCTTCCGGTATATCCTCTTGCTACGCGAATCGCAGACATGGTGGCTTCAGTTCCAGAATTAACCATGCGCACTTTCTCAAGGGAAGGCACCATTCGAACCAATAGTTCAGCCATTTCTACTTCTCGAGCTGTCGGTGCGCCAAAAGAAGTTCCATCCTCCATGGCACGAATCACTGCCTCCCGAACCAGCGGAGAATTATGTCCCAATAGCATCGGCCCCCAGCTATTGATTAACTCGATGTAGGAATTTCCATCCTCATCATAAATAAAGGCACCAGCTGCCTTTTTGATAAAGATGGGTTCACCACCTACTGCACGGAACGCACGAACAGGAGAATTCACTCCTCCGGGAATAAAATTTTTAGCATGGGCAAATAGCCTCTTGCTTTCAGAAATTTGCATGAGTTAATGTAATGGGGTCAATTCTCCAGATTCAAGTTTAAAAACAGGAGAATAGCTGTTGTTGTTCACTTTTTGAAAATTAAATCCCCAAGATAGTCGTCCTGGTTGATAGCCTTTTCGATCTAAACTAGGGCGGAGATCAAAATCATTTGCAAATTCAGCATTGGAGTGAATCCAATGCACCAATTCAGCTCCAAGCAGGGCATTAGTCGAAGGGAATTGCAAGTGGTTATCATAAAATAGATCTTGGAAGGTCTTCAATTCCTCAGATTGGTATTTGGGAGTATTATTGGAAATGAAATAAAAATTTGCATGCTCCAGCATTTCGTAATTCGAAAAATTAAAACCTAACCAAGAATCCATAACAAGCAGAGGAACCGAGGAAGAAATACTTTCCATTAAGGAAAATACAGGCTGGGCAAGTGTTGGATCATCCGAAAGCAAAATTACCTGATCCACAGCGGGGCGATTTCCTTTGCGAACACCTAAGCTTTGTAAAAAGCTACTCACGGTTTTGGGATCTACTTTCTGAACTTTAGCTAAGGTAAACCCTTCTTTTTCCAGCTTACTTTGAAGAAGTAAACCCAATTGCTCATCTCGTAAGCTACCACTGTAGCCAATGGCGACCGTTTTACCCCAATCTTGCGTTTTCAAAGACTCCACGACACCGGTTGCTAGGGAATTCAAGGAGGGCCTGAACAAATAACCATACTGATTTTCTTCAAAACGATCTCCGAGGTTCGATAGCGGATGAACAAATGGGATTTTTTGCAGCTCAGCAAATTCACTAATCAATTCACTCTCCTCTGGATAAATGGGACCCACAATTACGTCTGCAGCAAGAACTGTAGGGTCTTTGACCAAGGCATTAAGGTAATTGAGATCACGTTTGGAATCAAAGGTGTGTAACTGAATCGCTACACCTTTGGATCTTAGAGAAGCTGCCTCCAAGGCAATTCCTTGGTAAAGTTCCAGCAGAAAGTTATTCGACTCCAAATCAGAAATAGTCTGGTCGGAGCTACTAGTAAATGGGAGGATAACCACCACATCCAAAATCTTATCCTTCAAAGCCGGTTGCGCCCCAGACTGAATAAGTTGGTTCAAGACACCACGCTCTTCAGAAGAAAGAATAGGCTTTTTTTGAAGTACATATGCCAATGCCGCAGTAAAGCCCTGATTATCTCTTAACTCATTTAAGGGAGGAGTAATCAAAAAATTTGATGAGGCGGATTGCAAATACGCAAATGTGGCACGGTACCCCTTGGTTAAATAGGGTTCAGTGGTTAGTCCCTTTAATGCTTGAAGACCTTCCACTAATTGATTGTTTTGGAAATAGGCCAAGGCAAGCAAATAGGTGAGCT
This sequence comes from uncultured Limnohabitans sp., assembly GCA_964397145.1. Lineage (GTDB taxonomy): Bacteria > Bacteroidota > Bacteroidia > Cytophagales > Cyclobacteriaceae > Algoriphagus. The sequence goes on along the minus strand of CAYNIK010000039.1, from coordinate 2,691 downwards.
CCTCAGATTTGTTCCAATCCTTTTCCTTCAGAGAGGTCAATAACTCAATGGCCTGAGGAGCTTGTCCAAGTTGTAGCGCGGCTTCTGCACTGTGAAAGACAGCATAATGCGAAACAACTCCATAGGTGGCCTCATCAAGAAAGGGTTTAAATCCATCCTTAGCCAATGCATATTCTTTGGCATCCAAATCTGATTTTGCCTTCAGGTAGGCGGCAGGTGCCTGCTGGGCAACTGCAAACGTCGCACTAAAAATAAAGGAAAGTACAAGTAGAACTTTTCGCATGTATGCTATTTGAGTGGAGGCAGAAGATTACATCAAAAATAAGTCATTTTTTTTAATCTGAAAGGAGGTGGTCCCTCCCCTATATTTCAATACCTAGCGGCTAGTAGTAATTGTAATTCCTTGTGATTAATTCCAAATTTCTTTGCCAAGAAGGCATTAGTCAAACTACCTCGGTAAGTGTATACTCCTTTAAGAAACCACTTGTAGGTAAATATCATTTCCTCTGCTCCTCCAAGGTCATTCATTTGAAGTAAAATGGGAGTAAAAATATTGCTCAGGGAATAAGAGGCTGTTCTTGCAACTCTAGAGGCGATATTCGGCACGCCATAATGAATCACATCATGGGCGCGAAACACGGGGTTTTGGTGTGTGGTCATACGTGAAGTTTCGATACAGCCACCTTGATCAATCCCTACATCGATAATGATGCTTCCCGGAATCATTTTAGCAACCATTTCTTCAGTGACCACAATTTTATTTCTTCCTTTTTCCGCACGCAATGCACCAATAACCACATCTGCTTCTGCAAGCGCTTGGGATAAACTGGCATTGTCTATGGTACTGGTCGCAATCTGCTGTCCAAGCAATTGTTTGATCCGTCTCAACTTGTACAGGTGATTGTCAAAAACCTGGATGTTTGCTCCCAATCCAAGAGCTGTTCGCGCTGCATATTCTGCTACCGTTCCTGCTCCGATGATCACGACTTGGGTAGGTGGAACCCCCGTAATTCCGCCCAAAATCAGTCCTTTACCCTCATTTACGCTTGAAAGGTATTCCGAAGCAATGAGCATTACCGTGCTTCCTGCAATTTCCGACATGGCACGAACTACAGGCATCCCCCCTACCTTATCCTCCAGGTATTCAAAAGCCAGCGCAGTAATCTTCTTTGCATTGAGCGCTTGAATGTAGCTAGACTCCTGCTTTTCAAGTTGCAATGCAGAAATCAAACAAGCTCCAGGGCTCATATCCGCAATCTCCTCTTCTGTCGGTGCATTTACCTTTACCACCACATCGGCAGCAAAGACCTCTTTGGAAGAATAGGCAATTTTCGCTCCTGCATCTGAAAAATGCTGATCTGTAAACTTTGCACGCTCCCCAGCCTGGGTTTCAACAAGCACCTCAATGCCATTTTGACTCAAAATACGAACAGCATCGGGACTAAGTACTACTCGCTTTTCTTCCGTTGAAGTTTCTTTAGGTAATCCCAAGGTGATGGGCTTTCCTCCTTTTTTAAGTGGAGCGGGAGACTCTTTTGGGATTAATCCTACAGCGGCAATTCCAGCTAATTCAGTGGCCATCTTGGTGGTGGTGAAGGGTTAACAATCTTCCAGTTTCGGATTCTAAAGCTAGTTCAATTAGAAAAAATTGATCTGGCAAAAAAGCAGCAATATTTTCAGCCCATTCAAGCCAGCAATAGTTTCCACTATAAAAATACTCTTCTATTCCAATATCCAACGCTTCCATCGGATCATCTAACCGATAAAAATCAAAATGGAACACAAGTCCTTTGGATTGGGTTTGGTATTCGTTTACAATTCCAAACGATGGACTGCTGACCTGGTCCTCTACCTTTAAGGCTTTAGCGAGCGATTTGATCAAAGTAGTCTTACCAGCCCCCATCTGCCCTTTGAAAACCCACACTTTTTCCTCGCCTGCTTCTTGAAGTAGCCGTTGGGCCACTTCGTCTAGTTGATTCAATGTGTAAGAAAAAGAGTGCAAAAGGATCAGGATTTGGAACGCAAATGTACGATAGGAATAATCATTTCCTCAAGTGAGATGCCCCCATGCTGAAAAGTATCCTTGTAATGGCTTACGTAGTAATTGTAATTATTAGGGTAAGCAAAGAAATAATCTTCCACCGCAAAAACATAAGTAGAAGACACATTTAAGCGGGGTAGCTTAGCATCCTCAGGGCGACGTATTTCAAAAACTTTTCCTGGTTCATAATTCAAGTTTTTACCCTGTTTGTAACGAAGATTGGTAGTTATATTTTTATCCCCGATGATTTTGTAGGGTCGATGTACCCTTTTGGTTCCATGATCAGTAGTCAAAATCACCTCGCCTCCCACTTGTTGGATTTTTTTCATGAGTTCATACAAGGAGGAATGCTCAAACCAACTGCGGGTTAACGAGCGGTAGGCAGACTCGTCAGGAGCCAATTCCCGGATCATTTTCATATCAGTTCGCGCATGGGAAATCATGTCCACAAAATTGTAAACCAACACATTGAACTCGTTTTGCAGCAAGGTGTGAAATTGGTCTAAAACCGCCTTTCCTTCCTGCATTTGTAGTATTTTGTGGTAGGAGAACTTTACCGGAAGCCTATTTTTCTCCAGGTTTATCTTGAGCCATTCCTCCTCATTTTTATTTTTTCCTTCCTCCGAGTCTTCATCTTCCCAAAGCCGAGG
>CAYNIK010000038.1:0-8244 GCA_964397145.1 uncultured Limnohabitans sp. | reverse complement strand
AAGTCATCGCCAACTACCGTGAGCCTGCAGCGCTTACTGTGGTGGAGGGAATTCTGCCTAAGGTCAATTGGAACGAGGAATGGGAAAAAAACTACGATCCCATCGAAGTAGATCAGCTGGTGTACGTGCGGGCTTCTTTCCATACCCCGAAATCCGGTTTCCAATACGAGATTGTGATCAATCCCAAAATGTCTTTTGGCACGGGACACCATGCCACCACCTTTCAGTTGCTTTCCATGCAAGGCAAAATTGATCATCAGGGGAAGCGGGTCTTGGATGTAGGTTCAGGCACGGGCATCTTGGCGATCATGGCTCATTTGCTCGGAGCTGCCCAGGTGGAGGCCTTTGATATTGACTCTTGGTGTGTGGACAATGGTAACGAAAACTTTGATTTGAATGGAGTGAGTACCCGTATGGGTTTGGGCACCATTCGTGAAGTACAGCCTCAGGGTCCTTACGAACTCATTTTGGCCAACATCAACAAGAATGTGCTCCTGGATGAGCTCGCCATTTATTCCAGTTTGCTTTCTTCCCAAGGGCTGTTGCTTTTGAGTGGGTTTTATTCAGAAGACATCGAGGATCTGGTGCTGGCAGCTTCAGCGCAAGGACTTAGCTTAACGATGCAAACCACCAAAGACAACTGGGCGGCTTTGTGTCTTCAAAAAAAATAAGATGGGAGAATTAATCGTCTATTCCGTTTTATTGCTGGCAGTCCTTGGACATGGATGGGCCGCTGCTCGCTGGTACAAAAAAATCCACCAGCACCCTCAGCTTACCTTTGGCCAAAAAAATGCCTTGAAGATGAGGGCCTTAATTTTCCCCTTGGGACTCTGGTGGTCGGCTCGTAAGAGTCGGGAGAATTGATTTTTGTTCGAACCTTTTTGTTCGACGCACGCTTTAAAGATAGGTTCAAATCCAAGTTCTTGGGTTTTACCTTGGAATAACCGCTATTTTTATCCTATGGAGTACGTCTGGAAACAAAAGCCGAAAACGGCTCAAGCCGCGATTGATAAGTTGAGCAAGGACATCAATGTCAATGCCACCTTGGCCAATATGCTGATCAATCGTGGGGTGGAAAATTTTGACCAGGCCAAAGATTACTTTCGACCTAGCCTAAATCTGCTGCATGATCCTTTCCTAATGAAGGACATGGAGGCGGCTGTGATACGAATCACCCAAGCGGTCAAAAACCAGGAGCATATCTTGGTCTACGGGGATTACGACGTAGATGGGACTACTGCAGTAGCCTTAGTCTATGAATTTTTAAAGGGCTTTTACCCGCATGTAGACTTTTACATTCCGGACCGATACAAGGAAGGCTATGGCATATCCGAACGGGGAGTTCGCTTTGCTGCCGATAATGGCTTTTCTCTAGTCATCGCCCTAGATTGTGGTATCAAGGCCATGGATAAGGTGGAATTGGCAACGCAGCTAGGAGTAGATTTTATTATTTGTGACCACCATACGCCTGGTGAAGAGCTTCCCAAAGCCATCGCTGTGCTGGATCCGAAGCGGCAAGACTGTCCCTATCCCTACAAGGAGTTGAGTGGTTGTGGAGTGGGCTTTAAGTTGATTCAAGCCTATGCCAAAGTACACCAAGTGGAGGAATCCAGCTTGTATGCTTACTTGGACTTGGTGGTAGTCAGCATTGCAGCAGATATTGTACCCATCACCGGAGAGAATCGAATTTTGGCCTATTACGGCTTAGATCGAGTAAACAATACGCCAAGACCCGGCTTGAAAGCCTTGATGTTGCTTTCCAAGGTTGAAAAAGACATTCAAATTTCTGAAATCGTTTTCAAAATCGGTCCACGAATCAATGCTTCAGGTCGACTGGAACATGCCAAGGCTTCCGTAGAATTATTAATTGCCCCCAATCTGGATGAGGCCATCGATCGTGCTAAGCTTGTCGATGAGGTGAATGCTACGCGACGCAATTTTGACGAGCACATCACCAAAGAAGCCTTTGAAATGCTGGCGCTCCAAGAAGGTGAAGCTAGGCTGAATTCTACCGTTTTGTTTAAGCAAGATTGGCATAAAGGAGTGATTGGCATTGTCGCGAGCCGATGCATCGAAAAGTATTACCGCCCTACGATTATTTTGACGGAGTCCAACAACAAGGCTACGGGAAGTGCTCGCTCGGTGGTGGATTTTGATATTTACGAAGCCATCGCCGAATGTGCGGATTTGTTGGACCAGTTTGGAGGGCATAAATATGCCGCAGGCCTTACGCTAGACGTTAAAAACGTGCCCGCCTTTCAGAAAAAATTTGAGGAGGTGGTCAGCGCCCGCATCGAGGAAGTTCACCTTAGGCCGGTCATCGAAGTGGACGATGTCTTGCTTTTGGATCAGATCAACTACAAGTTTTACAACATCCTCAAGCAGATGGCCCCTTTTGGGCCAGGCAATACCGAACCTGTTTTCCGCATTCAAAACGTATACGCAGAGGAGGTCACCGTACTCAAAGACAAGCACTTGCGCTTCAAAATCATGCAGGATGGGCAGGTGACCACACCGGTATGCTTGGGCTTTGGCATGGCTGACCGAACTAAAGACCCCGACCTGACTACGGTCAATATGCTTCGTGGAAAAATGCGTTTCGATATTGTGGCCGAGATGCGGGAAAATTTCTTCCGTGACAAAAGTAGTTTGCAACTCTACGTGAAAGACATCAAATTTGACTGATATGATTCTTCGAGCCGAACACCTTCTTAAAATATACAAAGGCCGATCTGTGGTCAATGACATTTCAGTACAGGTTTCCCAAGGGGAAATTGTGGGACTCTTGGGGCCCAATGGAGCCGGGAAAACCACCTCGTTTTACATGATTGTTGGCCTGATCCAACCCAATTCGGGAAACATTTTTTTGGAAGACCAAGACATCACGGGACTCCCCATGTACAAGCGAGCGAAGTTGGGTATTGGCTACCTCGCTCAGGAAGCCTCTGTTTTTCGCAAACTTTCTGTGGAGGAAAATATCTTGGCTGTGCTGGAGATGACCACGCTGACCAAGGCCCAGCAAAAGGAGAAAATGGAGAGCTTGCTCGAAGAATTTAGTTTGACCCATGTACGAAAAAACCTGGGCATGGTGCTTTCTGGCGGGGAGCGTAGACGTACAGAAATTGCCAGAGCCTTGGCCGTAGATCCTAAATTTGTGCTCTTGGACGAGCCTTTTGCAGGTGTAGACCCCATTGCGGTGGAGGAAATCCAAACAATCGTAGCGAAGCTCAAGACAAAAAATATTGGGATTCTGATTACGGATCACAACGTGAACGAAACCCTTTCGATCACTGACCGGGCCTACCTCATGTTTGAAGGCCGTCTGCTTAAAGCCGGCACGGCAGAGGAGCTGGCTGCCGATGAGCAGGTGCGTAAAGTGTATTTGGGAACGCAGTTTGAACTCAAACGCAAAAATTTCACCTAAATGGAAGTGCTCAATAGCTTCCTAACCTGGATTTTCAAAAGCCGGCTAGGTCAGATCGATAAGTTCAAGCAGGACCCACATGCGGTTCAGGAGGCAGCGCTTTTCGATTTGCTGGAAGCAGCAAAGCACACCCAAATTGGAAAGACATACCGCTTTGAAGAAATCAACTCCTACACTGATTTTGCAGCACGGGTTCCCCTATTTGATTACGAGTCCTTTTCACCCTATTTGGAAAAAACCATCAAAGGAAAGCAGCACATCTTTTGGCCTTCTACGATTCAATGGTTTGCCAAATCTTCGGGGACTACAGCTTCCCGAAGCAAATACATTCCTGTATCCGAAGAAAGTTTGGAGGAATGTCACTACAAAGGTGGCAAAGACATGGTGTCCCTGTATGTGAATAATTACCCTGATACCAAATTATTTACCGGCAAGAGTCTGTCTGTAGGCGGTACGCTTGAAAAGGAACCGCTTCATCCCAAAGGGACTGCCCGCGCGGGAGATGTGTCGGCGCTGATCATGCACAATCTGCCGATATGGGCACAGTTTGTCCGAACTCCCTCGCTAGAGACGGCTTTGATGTCGGATTGGGAGGCGAAGATTGAGCGTATGGCACGGGAGACCATGGACGAAAATGTGACCTCAATCGCAGGCGTTCCTACTTGGACTGTAGTCTTGCTGCAACGGATTTTAGAACTTAAAAAAGCATCCCATATTCTGGAAGTTTGGCCCAACTTGGAAGTGTTTTTTCATGGGGCGGTGGCGTTTGGGCCCTACAGAAACTTATTCAAGCAGCTCATTCCATCCGATAAGATGCGGTACATGGAAACCTACAATGCCTCCGAAGGATTTTTCGGCATGCAGGATCAGCCAGATTCGGATGAGCTCTTACTGCTGTTGGATTACGGGATTTTTTACGAGTTTATTCCGATGGAAGAACTAGGAAAGGAACATCCAACCGTGGTCTCTTTGGAAGGAGTGGAGCTCGGAAAAAATTATGCTTTGGTCATCTCCACCAATGGAGGATTGTGGCGCTACTTGATTGGAGACACCATTAAATTTACTTCATTAAGGCCCTATCGTTTCCGTATCTCTGGAAGGACCAAGCATTTTATCAATGCATTTGGTGAGGAGGTGATCGTAGAAAATGCCGAAGCAGCGATCACGCATGCCTGTGCGCAAACAGGCGCCACGATTGCCAATTTTACTGCTGCTCCTATTTATTTTGAGGACAGCCAATCCAAGGGAGCTCACGAATGGGTGGTGGAATTCAAAAACCCACCAGCCGACTTGGAGGACTTTGCACAGAAATTAGACGACCACCTGCGGGAGGTCAATTCCGACTACGATGCCAAAAGGCACAAGGACCTCGCGCTCCAACGCTTACAGCTCCATGCTGCACCCACAGGACTTTTCGAAGCTTGGCTAGCCAAAAAGGGGAAGCTTGGAGGGCAGCACAAGGTACCTCGACTCTCAAATTCTAGAGAGTTTATGGAAGAAATTCTGGAAATGATTCACGCCCAATCAAACTAGTGAGTTTTAGGATTCGATTCTCTTGTATTTAAAGCCATGTCTAAAGTTCATCTCACCCTCATCTACGCCTTACTTGCCTTAAGCTTGGGCTTAGGGATTTTTGTTGCAATCAATCCGAATGAGCGAATGTTTGCCGGAAAACTGAATTTTCTTTCCTCGCCTCGTGGAGCAAAGGATACGGTAGCCCTGTTTGATTTGCCAGCAGAACTTTCCTTTGCCGGTGAGCCCGTTCCCTTGGATAAAGGAGATGTACTAGAGCGTCTCGAGCGCGAACTCTATGTCAATGCGTATTGGGAGTCTAATCTCATTCTGCTATTCAAACGAAGCAAAAAATACCTGCCAGAAATTGAGCGCTTGCTCAAAGAGCAGGGCGTGCCTGACGATTTTAAATACCTCGCCATAGCGGAAAGCGGGTTGCTCAATGCCACCTCAGGCGCTGGAGCAAAAGGGTACTGGCAAATTTTAGATGCAACAGGGGAGGAATATGGGCTAGAGATTACGGAATCTGTGGATGAGCGATACGACTTGGAAAAGTCTACCTTAGCGGCAGCTGCTTACCTAAAAAAGGCACACCAACGATTTGGGGATTGGACAGCAGTAGCAGCAAGTTACAACATGGGTCAGGCAGGATTTTCAAAGAGGCAGGAGGAACAGTTTCAACGAAGTTACTATGACCTCTACCTCAATGAGGAAACGAGCCGGTACCTATTTCGAATTTTGGCGTTCAAGCTGCTGTTTGAAAATCCAGAAGCATTTGGGTACCATCTTCAGGAAAAAGATTTCTATACTCAACCTCAATTTACCCAAATTGAAGTGAACCAAGACCTTCCTGACCTGGCCCAATGGGCAAGCAAAAATGGGAGTAGTTACAAATACCTCAAGCTGTACAACCCTTGGCTAAGAGATCAAAGCCTCAAGGTGAAAAAAGGAAAGAGTTACACTCTACGACTCCCGAAACTGTAACTGAGCGCGGAAAACTTAAAATTGTAGGTTAAAATTAAACTACTTCCTTCGCTTTGGAGTTTGGGTTTTAAGCTTCCATAGATTTATGAAGGGAGTTTCTAGTTGATCAGCTAAAATTGGGACCTAGGCCCTTTATTGCATCTCTTTTGTAGATCCTTATATTCAGTATGCGCCCTTCTTCCTTGTTTGAACAAGCCCATGAATTTCTTCAGCAATACTATTCCGAATCCAATCTTTCGGGATTAGAAAAAAGGCTGGATCAAGTTCAGGTTGAAATTTTGCAGACGGGGACCTATCGCTTGACCGAGAAAGAACTGACTTATGGGGCAAAACTAGCCTGGCGAAATAGCAATCGTTGCATGGGGAGACTTTTTTGGAAAACCCTTAAAGTCAGAGATCGGAGGGCCTTAACTAGCGCAGCCGAAGTATTTGCCGATGCCATGTCCCACCTCAAATCGGCCACTCAAGGTGGGAAGATCCGTTCTACGATCTCTGTCTACGCTACTGCCGATGAAGGAAATCCAGGATTTCGGATTTTAAATAAGCAGCTAGTTCGATTTGCAGGTTATGCCCTCCCCAACGGGGAGATTTTGGGGGATCCCGATTCTATTTCCTTTACGAGCTACTGCATTTCCTTGGGATGGGAGGGAAAGAAAACAGCCTTTGATCTCCTACCACTAGTTATCCAGCGAGAGGGGGAACCTGCCCAATGGTTTGCTATTCCGGAAGAGCAGGTGCTACGAGTGAATTTAAGCCATCCGGACTACACCTGGTTTCAAGAACTGAAGTTGCAATGGTATGCCGTACCCGTGATCTCGGATATGCGACTTGAAATTGGGGGAATATCTTTTCCCTGTGCTCCCTTCAATGGTTGGTATATGCTTACTGAAATCGCTGCCAGAAATCTTGGTGATGAGCAGCGTTACAACATGCTCCCCGTTCTTGCCAAAAAATTGAATTTAGATACGCGTCAGGTAAAAACCCTCTGGAAAGATAAAGCGATGCTGGTACTGCAAGAGGCCGTTCTCCATTCCTTTCAGATTCAAGGCGTGACCTTGGTTGATCACCATACGGCTTCTGAGCAGTTTTTGGAATTTTGCAAGCAGGAAGAGGCCAAGGGAAGATCTGTACAAGCGGACTGGGCTTGGATTGTGCCTCCTGCGGCAGGCTCTACGCTTGGGGTCTTCCATCAGGAATGGGAGAATCAAATGCTATCGCCTAATTTTTATTACCAGGAGACTACTTGGAATCAAGAAGAAGCTTCAGCTCCCCCTAGTTTTGCTGCGGGGAAATGTCCTTTTTCGGGCAGCTAACTTCCTGTAGAAGTCTTCTGTTTGACCTTTTTCCTTCACTAAAAAAAGTGTACTTTCACCGATTCCTAATTTTCGCAAAACCATGACCCAAGCCCCTGCGGTACAGGAAGAATTCCTAGAAATTTTTGGAGCCAGAGAGCACAATCTAAAAAACATCGATTTGAAGATTCCCCGCAACAAGGTGGTGGTAGTCACCGGCTTGAGCGGAAGTGGAAAAAGCTCCTTGGCATTTGATACGATCTACGCGGAAGGACAACGCAGGTACATGGAGAGTTTTTCGGCCTATGCTCGATCTTTTTTGGGTGGCATGGAGCGTCCCGATGTGGACAAAATCAACGGCCTTTCCCCGGTCATTGCGATTGAGCAAAAGACCACTTCCAAAAACCCACGATCTACGGTAGGCACGGTTACCGAAATTTACGATTTCATGCGTCTCCTCTTTGCCCGAGCAGCAGATGCTTTTTCCTACCATAGCGGCAAGCCGATGATCCGCCAAACGGAGGATCAAATTTTGGAACAACTGTTTACCAAGTTTGCCGGAAAAAAATTGTACCTCTTGGCCCCAGTTGTCAAGGGAAGGAAGGGGCATTACCGAGAGCTTTTTGAACAGGTGCGGAAGTTGGGATTCTCCAAGGTGCGGGTGGATGGAGTCGTCCTTGAAGTGGCTCCCAAAATGCAGTTGGACCGCTACAAAATCCACGACATAGAGATCGTCATCGACCGCATCGTCGCGGAAGAAAGCGACCGTTTTCGAATCACTCAATCCCTAAAGTCGGCCTTGCAACATGGCAAAGGGGTGTTGATGATTCGTGAGGAAAGTGGGGAGATTCACTACTTCTCCAAATATCTGATGGATCCCGAAACGGGCCTCTCCTACGAGGAGCCAGCGCCCAATAGCTTTTCCTTTAACTCTCCCTATGGTGCCTGTCCTAGTTGCAACGGCCTGGGGGTGATGGAAGAAATTACCCGGGAAAGTATTTTTCCTGACCCAAGCTTAAGCATCACTCGAGG
>CAYNIK010000037.1:0-8484 GCA_964397145.1 uncultured Limnohabitans sp. | reverse complement strand
AGTAATCCTCTCCTTTTTCTTTGAGTACACGTAGGCGCCAATTTTCCAAGGTCCACACATTCTTGGTGGTATCCCACTGAATCAAATCAGAGGAAAGCTTAGAAATTAATTTGCCATCCCGGATTTCTTCCAAAGTGAAGTTGTAGCCTGTATTGCTAGTCTTGTAAAATCGACTGATGTAGGCATAGGCGTTTGGCCCAACCTTAATGTGGATATTGGGATCCGTGGAGGCATCCCCTTTCTCGAGGTATTGCATTCGGAATTTTGCAACGCCTGCGGTGGCCCGTGGAAGAACCCAACCATTGAGCACAAAACTGGTAACACCAATAAGTGCAGCCGCCATAAGAAAAGGGCGAAGCAGTCGAACAAAACTAATACCCGAACTCAGAATGGCAACGATCTCCGTTCGCCCAGCCATCTTGGAAGTAATGAAGATGACGGAGATGAACACCGTAATCGGAGTCAGCAAGTTATTCAAGTACAATCCGTAATTGCCCATGTAGGCAAGGATGTCGCCTGTGGGAACTTGGTTACGGATGTAGGTGTCGTTTTTCTCCGTAAAATCCAAGACCAAAACCACCAGAATCAGGAGGACGACTACAAAAAAGTAGGTCTTCAAAAACTCTTTGATGATAAGCTTGTCTAGGATTTTCATCTTACAATCGTGTGCTTACTTTTTTGACCATGGATGCTTTCCAACTTGCAAAATCTCCTGCTTGAATATGCGCTCTTGCCTCTCCAACTAGCCAGAGGTAAAAGGAAAGGTTATGAATACTTGCAATCTGTGCTGCCAAAATCTCTTTAGAGATGGTAAGGTGTCGCAAGTAGGCCTTTGTATAAGTACTACTTACCTCATTCCCGATTGCAGGGTCAATGGGACTAAAGTCATCCTTCCATTTCTCATTTCGGATATTGATAATTCCCTCTGAGGTAAAAAGCATCCCATTGCGCGCATTCCGGGTAGGCATCACGCAATCAAACATATCCACACCTAAGGCAATGCACTCTAGAATATTGGCAGGTGTACCCACCCCCATCAAGTAGCGCGGCTTGTCTGCTGGCAAAACAGCCGTCACCAATTCAGTCATTTCGTACATAAGCTCCGCAGGCTCCCCTACGGATAGGCCGCCAATGGCATTCCCTTCCCTCCCCTGTTTGGCAATAAATTCAGCACTTTGAATGCGAAGATCTTTGTATACTGATCCTTGTACGATAGGAAAAAGGCTTTGACTATACCCATACTTTCCTTCAGTAGAGTCGAATCGGTCTTGACAGCGAAGAAGCCAGCGGTGGGTCATTTCCATGGACTGTCGTGCATAGCCATAGTCACAGGGGTAGGGCGTACACTCGTCAAAAGCCATGATGATGTCCGCACCAATGCTGCGCTGTATATCCATCACGTTTTCTGGGGCGAAAAAATGCTTCGATCCATCGATATGAGATTTGAAGGTTACTCCCTCCTCCTTAATTTTTCGCGTTCCTGCTAGTGAAAAAACCTGATATCCGCCTGAATCCGTCAACATCGGCCGGTCCCAACCGATAAATTGATGCAGTCCCCCAGCTTTTTCCAAGGTGTCCAATCCAGGTCTCAAGTAAAGGTGATAGGTGTTTCCTAAGATGATCTGGGCCTGAATGTCTTTTTTTAACTCACGCTGATGCACTGCCTTTACCGTCCCTGCTGTGCCCACAGGCATAAAAATGGGCGTTTGGATTGGACCGTGGTCGGTAATCAGGCTACCAGTACGGGCTTGGGTTTGACTATCTTTTTTTTCTAAAACAAACTTCATTGGAACGCAAAAAGGAGCAAAAATGCAAGATGTCCACGGACTTGCTTGCTATTGCAAAAATATCCACTTATTCTTAAATGACTTGCTGAAATTGATTTTATATTTGCCGAGCAGTATTGACCTATGGGCCTATTTTTATTGTGGTTTTTCTTCGGTTTCGGAATTCTCATTCAAGGGGGATACCTGATCATGGTATTCTCTCGAACCGCCTGGTACGCCCGAAGTTCAAAAAAATCCGGAATCCAATACCCTGAAGAAGGCGTAACCGTCTTGGTAACGGCACGAAATAAATTTCAACACCTGAAAGTGTTGATCCCTAAACTTTTTGAACAGGATTACCCAAAATTTGATGTGATGGTTGTTAACGATCAAAGTAGCGATCGAACTAAGCGTCTTTTGGAGGACCTAATGATTCAGTACCCCAAACTGCGTTCAGTAACCATAAAATACACCCCAAAACATGTGACAGCAAAAAAATTCGCAATCACCTTGGGGATAAAAGTGGCTAAAAACGACGTCATCCTACTCACCGACGCGGACAGTCTTCCAAATTCAGATCAATGGATTCGAAAAATGACCGCCCCTGTCCGTGAGGAGGGAAAAACTTTTGCCCTTGGTTTCTCAAGTTACCTTGAAAAACCTGGAGCTTTAAACCAATGGATACAGTTCGAAACTGTTCTAAAAGCACTTTTCTTTTTGTCTTTTGGGCTTTGGAAGTCCCCATTCATGGGAACTGGCAAGAATTTATGTTACCGCAAAAGCTTCTTTATGGAGGTAAAGGGTTTCAGAGGATTCTGGGATATTGAAGGGGGAGATGATTCCGTTTTCATCAACACCTATGCCACCGGAACCAATACAAAAGTCGTCATTGATTCAAAGGCGATTACGCATTCTGCACCTAAAGAAAATTGGAAGGAATACATCCAACATGAAAAACACCAGCTGCATGCAGAACGTTTCTTCAAAGTGGAGGACAAACGTAAAATGGGCCTTTATGGCGTTTCTCACGCTCTTTATTGGATAGGAGGACTAGGCTTATTAATCTATTTTGCCATAGGCTTAAGATGGGAGTACTTTTTGGTTGTATTGAGCTTGTTGGGCTTAAGATCAATTTTATTGGTTTCAATTTTTAAATCGGCATCCAAAAACCTTCAAGAAAATCCTCCCAAAATGAATGTGTTGGTCAATGATTTGTTGTACTTGGCATACTTTTGGGTCTTAGGATCCATATCCTATCAGGCAAAAAACACCAAATGAACGGGAACGAACGCGAATTTTCATCCAAGGCCTTAGAGGATTTTGAACTCATTGACAGAGCCGTTCAGGGAAAGGATCAGACTGCCTATGCGACCTTGATGAAACGCTACAAAAAGGCAGTTTATTTCATGATCCTAAAAATGATTCGCGATGCGGATGATGCAGAGGACTTGACTATGGAAGCTTTTGCCAAAGCCTTCCGAAACTTGGAGCGATTCAAGAAAGAATATACCTTTTCCACCTGGCTTTTTCGCATCGCCACCAACAATGCCATTGACTTTATCCGTAAGAAAAAGCTCAAAACCATGAGCTTAAACAATACCCTTTCTGACGACAACGGCAATGCCGTCACCATGGATGTAGAGGACAAAGACGACAACCCACAAGATGAGTTTATCAAGTCGCAGCGCATTGAAATGGTGCGCCTTTTTGTCGACAAGCTTCCTGCCAAATACCGAAAGCTAGTACAGCTTCGCTATTTTGACGAATTGTCTTACGAGGAAATTGCTCAAGAACTCGATAAACCATTGGGAACGGTAAAAGCACAGCTACACCGATCACGGGAGCTACTTTATGAAATCGCGTCCGGAAAAGAAAACCAAATCTAATGCAGTCTAGTAGCGCCTTGATCGCTTCTTATTTTCCAGGTCTCAGCTCCAAACAGCTCCAACAATTCGAGCAATTGGAAGCGCTGTATCAGGATTGGAATGCCAAAATCAACGTGATCAGCCGTAAAGACATGGAGCAATTTTATGTGCACCATGTACTCCACTCGCTGGGAATCGCGAAGGTGCTTCAGTTTCAGCCTGGCACCAAGGTATTGGATATTGGTACGGGTGGCGGCTTTCCAGGCATTCCGCTAGCCATTCTTTTCCCAGATACCCACTTCCATTTGGTAGATTCAATTGGTAAAAAAATCACAGTAGTAAAGGAAGTTGCCAAGGCGCTTAAACTTACGAATGTAGAAGCACAGCAAGCCCGGGCGGAATCCTTGGTACGTAAATATGATTTTGTGGTGAGTCGAGCGGTCACACGCATGATCCAATTTTATCCTTGGGTGAAGGGGAAAATAAAAAAGGAGGACATCAATGACTATCCCAATGGCATCCTCTACCTCAAAGGTGGGGATGTGGATGAGGAAATGGAGGAAACAGGCAAGTCCTATGTCTGCTACCACCTCGAAGATTATTTCAAAGAGGAATTTTTTGAGACCAAGAAGGTGATTTACATGCCTTGGGAGGATAAACGGTAATCACCTGCTTAGATGATGATTCTTGGGCTCGTCAGTATCCCTGAAGATTAAACTATTTAGCCCAAAAACCAGTTTTTGATAATTTTTAAGCGCTAAATCTTAGAAATTTTCTTGTACAATTTCAAAATTAATCTTGTACAATTTCAAAGTTAACCTTGTACAATTTCAAAATTATACGTTCCTTTGTGGTGCATGAACGTAATCAACAGACACATTTACAAGGCAATACGGGAATACCAAACTAAATACCCGATACTAGCCGTGACCGGGCCAAGGCAATCGGGCAAGACCACCTTGCTCAAGACCCTTTTCCCCGATTACCGGTATGTCAGCCTAGAGAATCCAGATGCTCGCGACTTCGCACTCAAGGACCCCAATGGATTTCTATCGGAATACAATGACCAAGTGATTTTTGATGAAGTGCAACAGGCGCCTGCCTTGTTTTCCTACCTCCAAACCTTGGTGGACAGCCGCCCTGATCGCATGGGAGGGTTTATTTTGTCTGGCTCCCAGAATTTTCATTTGATGGAGCGCATCACGCAAAGTCTAGCAGGCCGAGTTGCACTTTTCAAGCTACTTCCCTTAGATATTCAAGAACTTAAGGAAACTCATTTACTTGCTGAGGATCCCTTGGAGCAATTGCTTCACGGGTTCTATCCAGCACTCTACGACCGAAAAATCGCCCCAGCGGTTTTTTACTCCAATTACGTGCAGACCTATGTAAATCGTGATGTGACAGAACTGATCGAAGTGAAGGAGTTGCGGTTGTTCAAAAATTTTCTAAGCCTATGTGCATCTCGTGCGGGCCAGCTCTTGAACATGAGTTCCCTCGCGAATGAAGCCGGTATCAGTCAGCCTACGGCAAAATCCTGGCTCTCAGCGCTTGAGTCCAGTTACATCACCTTTCAGCTTTATCCATACCACAAAAATTTTAGCAAGCGGGTAGTCAAAACGCCCAAGCTCTATTTCTACGATACTGGACTTTTGGCCTACCTACTGAAAATAAAAACTAGGGAAGCGCTTGTCACAAATCCTGTCAAAGGAGCCTTGTTTGAAAACATGCTAGTGGCGGAATTTCACAAGCAAATGCACCACAGCTATCGCGATGAAAACCCTTGGTTTTGGAGAGACAATCACGGCGACGAAGTGGATTTGCTGGTAGATCAAGGTGGAAGTCTGCAGGCCTACGAAATCAAAGCCACGGAGACTATCCTTACCGAGCACTTCAAGGGATTGACCAAGTTTGAGCAGCTATCAGACATGCCTTTGACCGCAAAAGGCTTGGTCTATGCAGGCGATCTCAATCAAAAAAGATCCCAAGGGCAGTTGATTTCATGGAGAGACTTTCCTGGATTTTAAACAAACTCAATTTATACGTTGTTTTCAGAATTTTTTTCTGCCAAAAATTGGTTTAAAGGCATTCGGAAACGGAATAAAAAGGGAGAATCACAAGCGGTTTTTCGTCAAGTAGTTTCATCTCAAAAACCTTTGCGACAATTTCCGTCTCTCTATTTTTTGCTTCCCATATTAAGCCCTAATTTGAGTGCTTATTCCCCGAGTCTCCCATGTACTTAATTTTTGATACAGAAACTACTGGATTACCCAGATCGTACAATGCTCCCATGTCGGACCTGGACAATTGGCCTCGGCTAGTTCAGCTGGCTTGGCAATTGCATGACGAAAAGGGTCGATTACTCTCCAATAAGAATTTTATCATCCGCCCAGAGGGATTTACTATTCCTTACAATGCGGAAAAAGTACACGGGATCTCTACCAAACGCGCTTTAGAAGAAGGATATCCCCTTCAAGAGATTCTTCAGGTTTTTCGAGAGGATGTAGCACAAACGAAGTATTTGGTAGGCCATAATATCGGCTTTGACATCCATGTGGTCGGTTCGGAATTTCTTCGGGCTTCCTTGGTCATGCCCTTTGAAGGCAAATCCGAATTAGACACCAAAGACATTTCTACCAATTTTTGCGCGCTGCCAGGAGGAAAAGGAGGGAAATTCAAATGGCCTACCTTGACCGAACTTCACCAAAAATTATTTGGGGTAGGATTTGGAGACGCGCACGATGCCGCCTACGATGTGGATGCCACCGCCCGATGTTTCTTTGGGCTAATCAATCAAAAAATACAGCCCACTGAACCTGGGATAACTTGCGAGGAGGTACAGTATGAACCCCCTGTGCTTGGGGAGGCTAATTTTGCACAACCGACCCAAAAGCAAGCCTCAATCCCGAAAGCCGTGGAGGGGAGAATTGAGCAAGCAACTGCTGTAGACTTAGGAGATACCCCTTTTACGCATCTCCACGTACATACACAATTTTCTGTATTACAGGCCACCTCAGAAATCCCAACCCTCATTGCTAAAGCCAAAGCATTGGGCATGAAAGCCTTGGCTATGACCGATCATGGCAACATGATGGGAGCCTTTCACTTTGTGAAAGAAGCCATGAGTAAGGACATCACCCCAATTTTAGGCGGAGAATTTAACCTCTGTCGAGACAGAAAGAATAAAACCGCCAAAGACGATGGTTACCAAACTGTACTTCTGGCAAAAAATAAGGCAGGATACCACAACCTGGCCAAACTAGCCTCCTACGCAAATATTGAAGGCTTTTACTACGTTCCCCGAATAGATAAAGAGCTTCTAGTTCAGTACAAAGGAGATTTAATCGCTACTACAGGAGGCATTTGGGGTGAGATCCCTTACCTCATCCTCAATGTGGGAGAAACGCAGGCAGAAGAGGCTTTTGTCTGGTGGAAGGAACAATTTGGGGAAGATTTTTACGTAGAGCTCAACCGCCACGGCATCCCTGAAGAAGACAAGGTGAATGAAGTACTCCTCGAATTTGCGCAAAAATATGGGGTCAAGTATTTCGCCGCCAACAACAGCTACTACAATGAAAAGGGCGATGCCAAAGCACACGATATTTTGCTGTGTGTAAAGGATGGAGAGCTGGTCGAGAAACCCAAAAAGTATGTGGGTAAGCGAGGTAGAGAATTTCGATTTGGCTTTCCAAACGATGAATTTTACCTCAAGAGTCCAGAGGAAATGAAGCAACTTTTTGCCGATTTGCCTGAAGCGATCCGTTGCACCCAAGAAATCGTAGACAAGTGCGAGGCCTACAAACTAGCTCGAGAGGTTTTGTTGCCAAAATTCGACATCCCAGAAGAATTTAAGCATCCAGAAGACGAAGCAGACGGAGGCAAGCGTGGCGAAAATGCCTACCTCCGCTACCTAACCTACGAAGGAGCCAAGAAACGCTATCCAGAACTTACGCCTGAAATCCAGGAGCGTCTGGACTTTGAGTTGAAAACTATCGAGAACACGGGCTACCCCGGGTACTTTTTGATCGTGCAAGATTTTACGCGTGCTGCACGAGACATGGGCGTATCTGTAGGACCTGGAAGGGGATCAGCGGCGGGGTCAGCAGTGGCCTATTGTGTAGGAATCACCAATGTCGACCCCATCAAATACGACCTTCTATTCGAACGTTTTCTAAATCCTGACCGGGTATCCTTACCCGATATTGACATTGACTTTGATGACGAGGGTCGCCAAGCAGTCATTGACTACGTAATCAATAAGTACGGCTCTAACCAAGTAGCTCAAATCATTACTTACGGCACCATGGCTGCCAAATCAGCCATCCGAGATACTGCTCGTGTGCTTAACTTACCCTTGGCAGAAGCCGGAAGATTGGCCAACTTGGTTCCAGAAATCAAATTGAAGACGCTATTTGAATTGGCAAAGAATCGACCTGCCTTATTGGAAAAACTCAAGGGTCAGGGCGAGCTACTTCAAAAGGCGGAGGAATTGATCCGGGTAGCCCAAGGCATCGATGAATCAGCCAAGACTATCAATCAAGCTGCTGTCCTGGAAGGCTCGGTGCGCAACACCGGCATCCATGCCTGCGGAGTCATCATTACTCCATCCGACATCACCAACTTCGTTCCCGTAGCCTTAGCCAAGGATTCGGACATGGTGTGTACCCAATTTGACAACGCCGTAGTGGAATCTGCAGGGCTTCTCAAAATGGACTTTTTGGGTTTAAAAACCCTAACTCTGATCAAGGACGCTATCAAAATCGTCAAAGAGCGCCATGGCATCCAACTGGATGCGGACACCTTCCCGATTGACGATGTCAAAACCTACGAACTCTTTCAACGTGGCGAAACAGTCG
>CAYNIK010000036.1:0-8495 GCA_964397145.1 uncultured Limnohabitans sp. | reverse complement strand
GACAGATGAAATTGACTTTAAAAATCTGGAGACAGAAAAATGCGGCAGACAAAGGCGGATTTGCTACCTACGTAGCGGACCATGTGTCTAAGGACATGTCTTTTTTGGAGATGTTGGATGTCTTGAATGACCAGCTGACCGAAAAAGGAGAAGATCCAGTCCATTTTGATCACGATTGCCGCGAGGGAATCTGCGGAATGTGCTCCTTGTATATTAATGGTAAACCTCATGGTCCGCAGCAGACCACTACCTGTCAGTTGCACATGCGTTCTTTCTCCGATGGAGAGACCATTACCATCGAACCATGGAGAGCAAAAGCTTTCCCAGTAGTTAAAGATTTGGTTGTCAATCGCTCTGCTTTTGACCGCATCATTCAAGCGGGCGGCTATGTGTCTGTCAACACTGGAGGTGTACCAGATGCGAATGAAATTCCCATCCCAAAAACAGTGGCAGATCTAGCCATGGATGCAGCACAGTGTATCGGTTGCGGTGCCTGCGTAGCGGCTTGTAAAAATGCCTCTGCCATGCTATTTACCTCTGCCAAAGTTTCCCAATTGGCCCTATTGCCACAAGGACAGGTGGAGCGAAAGACCAGAGCAGAAAAGATGGTGGCTCAGATGGATGCAGAAGGTTTTGGGGCTTGTACCAATACCGGTGCTTGTGAGGCAGAATGTCCTAAAGGCATCTCCATCACCAACATCGCACGCATGAATCGTGAATACTTCTCTGCAGTGGTAAGCAGCGATAACATGTAATCCGAATGATACCAAGTAAAAAGGGCAGGTGAAAACCTGCCCTTTTTTATTTTTTCTCCATCTGATTGATCCACTCTCGGATGAGGGCTACACCTTCTGCATGGATGCTGGTTCGTCCCAATTCGGGCATGGCTACACCGATTTCAGTAGAATTCATGCGGTGTAGGAGTATGGAAGCATCTCCATCCCCAGGGACAATGTCGTAAGTATGTGAGCCGGAACCCTTTCCTGCTGCAACGGGTGTCTTGTAGATACCCAACTTCAAGGGATCTTTTTGTCCGTAGGTAAGAAATAATCCGGAAGTACTTGCAGGACCCTCTGCACGATGGCAATGGGAACAGTTGATGTCCAAATAGGCCATGGCACGATCATTTATGGCTTGGCTTTGGTCCTCGTAGTTGACCAGCGATGGATGTGCAGCCTTGCCATTAAAGCCGACGAGCTTTCCTTGTGTGGTCCAATGTGCCAACTGGTTTTCAGTTCCGCTTTCGTAGGCATAATCATGGTTGAGGTGCCTGGTTTGGACACCTAGTGGAGCCAAGGTTTCATTTTTGTTGTGGCAACTTTTGCATTGATTTTTGTTGGGAACAAGGTAGTTGATGACCTGTTCTTCACCTGTTTGGTTGATGAAATGAACTTCTTTTTCTGCGCCCACCACTTTCAAGACTGCGTCTGTTTGTGATTCATTCCAGAGGTAGGGATAGGCTTCCCAGCCGCCTTCCTCGTGAATCATCAGTCGAGTTTCGATGATTCTCCGTTCTCCTTCAGGCTTTCTGAAGTCTGTCGGGTAGTAAAAATTCTTGATCAAGATGGTTCCTTTGGGCAAATTGAGCTCTTCTCCTTCCAAGCTAGCTTGTGTACCTTCAGGAAGTAAGACAAATCGACTTTTTAGCGCATAATCGGTGAAAAGGGAAGATGCGGGTTGGTAGGGAAGG
The DNA here is from genome assembly GCA_964397145.1 of uncultured Limnohabitans sp. Taxonomy (GTDB): domain Bacteria; phylum Bacteroidota; class Bacteroidia; order Cytophagales; family Cyclobacteriaceae; genus Algoriphagus. Next base: position 6,805 of record CAYNIK010000036.1, on the reverse strand, counting down.
ATGTTGTCTTTTGGACTTAGCGATGCCATTTCTCCTTCAAAAAAATCGTAAGTGGATAATCGTCGATAGGGAAATTTTCCATCCGCTTCTTCCGGAGCTAGGACTTCTTCTACCGATTCTGAATTTACCTCCTCGCTCCCTTGGGGAGCACAAGAAGTCATCAGCCCAAGTAGCATAAGGAAGGTTAAACCCTTTTTTAGAACATGTTCAAACGCCTCATTCATCCTCATGCTTATTTTTTAAGAGTAACTAGCGAAAGTTTGTCCCCTGCAGGACCATTACACTGCTGGAAGGGATTGGAATCGCTAAAGGAGTCAATGTTATCCTCTCCCTCCATCAGGAAAAATCGAGTAAAGCGAAGGGATTCCATAGTGGGTTCTTGGATACAGATCCGCATGGGATTGCTATCAATGGAGGCGCTTACGGACTCGTCCCAAATGCCATCGTAGATGATATCCTGGGTTTTTAGCCACCCATGGGCATTGTACAAGCTAACGAGCTGTCCTAGTTCACGGCTTAGGTCTGGAAGGCTAAAAAAGGACCCTCGATCGTAGCTATTGTCGTGCAGGTAAATGTCGGTGGTGTAGGGTGACCAGTTGGGTGCTTCCGCTGGAAAGCCGGTTACCTGGTAGCTCGCAATCGCTACTCCGTAAGTTTTGTTGCGTAAGATTCGGTTGTTGAAAATTTCCACCTCTTTAGCGGCCAAAAGTACCACTCCAGATCCAGGAGGAATCATGGTGACCGTGTTGCCATTGGGCCCATCCCCAATAGGAATGGCAAAATTCTCGTGGTTGTTGTCTACAATGTCGTTGTCATAAATTCGGGTTTGCCGACCATCACTTTTGGGAAGTCCTGGAAGATTGAATACTAAAATTCCGCCTGCATTGTCCCGAGCTGTATTTCCATAAACTTCGGCGCGGTCACAATTTTCGATTTCTATACCGGCTACATTTCCAAAGGCTAGGGAGTTTTTGACCACTATATCTTCCGATTGTCCGACATAGATTCCGGCATCTTTGGAATGAGAGGCGATGCAACTATCGATGACCACATTTTTGCATTGTACGGGATAGATGGCGTAGGTTCCATTTTTGGATTTGTCACCGTGAGTCCAAGTCACATTGATTTTGCGAAAGGTGATCCCATCGGTATGTTGGGCTTTGATGCCATCACCAGGAGCATCCTCAATGCTCAATTCTTCAATGGTAATGTTCTTGCCTACGATTTTTACCCCTTCTCCCCCAGACTTCAAATTTCGAAAGGAAAGGACTGTTTTATCCATCCCATCCCCTTGAATCCGGATGGCGGTTTTGTTGTCAAGAATCAGTTGGGTTTTGAGTTCATAAAAACCTTCTGGAATGCGTATGGTGCTCGAGTCTTCGGCAAGTATAAAGGCTTCGACCAAAGCTTCCACCTCTTCAGGGCTGGCCCGTCGTAAGGTTGAACTGTCATAGGTTTGTTCGTCAGATTGGGTGCTACAGCCAACTAGTAGGAGTGCAATAGAAAAGAGAAGGAGGAGACGAATCATTTCGAGGTAGAGGGGATACACTTAGCTGCCTTCATGTGTTGACTTTAGTGAAAATTCTTCTCAAAAGTCTTCGCTTTATAGGCTAACTAAGGTTGGATTGGGTTTTAGTTAACGAAGGAAATTTGGGAAAAATTGGCAGGTATTCCAAATGCAAGATTCTCAGTTAAATGCCGAGAAGTTAAATTAAATCGGTGCTGCCTCAAGTTTAACCGAATAAAAATTCGTCTCGAGTTAGAATTTCACATTTCTTGTTTTAGTTTTAAGAAACAATTATCACTCCTACTTATGAAAAAAGGTCTTTTGCTACTCGCGTTTTTAACTTTTGCTGCTGCAGTTCAAGCTCAAATTGGTGTTCGTGCGGGCATTGGCTCGGCCAACTTCTCCAATGGAGAATCTCAGCGTGCATTTACCTCCATTACTGGAGTTCATTTAGGTGCCTATTATGGACTGAAGGCCACCGATAAAATCACGGTGGAACCAGGTCTTTTTTATTCTGGAAAAGGATATAAAACGATGCCCTTAGGATCTACACAAGAAATTAAGGAGAGTCTTAGCTATTTGGATATTCCTGTGTTGGCACGCTATGCCTTAAATACCAATTTTAACATTTTTGCTGGTCCTCAGGTAGGCTTTCTACTTGCTCGAACTCGTACAAGTGGAAGCGTAAAAGATACCAATGCAGAATCACTTGGAGGGTATGAAGTAGGTGCTGTTTTGGGGGCAGGTTACCAGTTGGCTTCCGGTGTAAATCTTCAGGTAAGCTATGATTTTGGACTTGCTCCTTTCAATTATTACGAGTTTGAGGTCAATAATACCGTATTCAAACTTTCTGTGGGATATACAATCCCATCTAAATTGAAAATACTTCCTGAATAAAAAGGAAACTTACTTCTTTAGTCGGCTGGGGTTCTCTTCAATGAAGGACTTCCAGCCTTCGTTTCTTCCTCGTGTCTGCAATCGTCCTTCGTGAAAGTGGTGACATAGTGCCACGGCTAGTGCATCAGTAGCATCCAAAAGTTTGGGAAGTTCTTCAATTCCTAGTAGTGTTTGCAACATGGCTGCTACTTGCTCCTTGGAAGCATTTCCATTTCCTGTTACGGACTGTTTTACTTTTTTTGGGGAGTATTCGGTAATGGGGATCTCCTTGGACAGGGCCGCTGCCATGGCTACTCCCTGAGCACGGCCTAACTTCAGCATGGATTGCACGTTGACTCCAAAAAATGGTGCCTCTAAGGCAACCGAATCAGGAGAAAATTCATCCAAAATCCCACTTATCCGTTCAAAAATTTTCTTAAGCTTCAACTCGTGGGTCTCGTACTTTTTCAAATGGATGACCCCGTACTGCAAGATTTTGTATTTTTTCCCTTCTGTCAAAATCAAACCATACCCCATCACAGTTGTCCCTGGGTCAATGCCTAAAATAATTTTTTCTGTTGGGAGTTTCTTCTCAGTGGATTTCACGAACCCAAGTTACAAGAAATAAGGCGGAAATTCATTCCTATGCTGGGTATTCAAGCGACGATGGTGCAAGGTACAGGTACGGGTAACCCAGGAAGTTCCTGACAACATTTTCAAGAAGATTCCTTAATTTTAGGAGTTAGCTAAGGAATTATGAGTGATCAAGAATTTGATTTATTGGACGAATTGTATTTTGTTCAGCCCTATGCATTCCTTAAAGAAACCTTGGGATGGGAGGATAAACAATTACTGGAGACCCTAACTTCACTTGTAGAAAAGGGTTGGATCAAATGCTTCACGGAACCGGATCAAGAATGCTTTGAAGCGATTAATCTTCAGGAAGTTGGGATGAATCTCCTTTATTTAGCCACAAAAAAGGGTTTAATGGCCCATACCTCACTCTAACGTGCAATCAGAAAGCTACAAATACCAACGGAAAGAATTGGAGTTGAAGGCCCTGTTGGAAATCACACAGGCCATCAATGAAAATCAATCGGAGGAAGTACTGGTCACTATTTTCAAGTTTACTTGTTTGGTTCATTTGGAAATTAGTTCCCTGATCCTCTACGTGGGCAAGGAGGAAAACTTTGAACAACGAATTGCTCATGGGGTAAAGTCTAAAACCCCAGTTTTGCTGGCTCAAGAAGCGATTAAGGAGGATAAAAAAACAGGAAGTCTATCCATTCGATTGGAAAAGGGGTATTCTTTTGGCGAATTGGAAACCTACCTCCCCGTCTACCATAAAGAGAAGCTATTGGCGATTTTGTTTTTGAAGCGTAAAAACAAAGACATCGAACTCGATTTAGATTTTACCCAGGCCCTAGCGAATATTTTAGTAGTGGCTTTAGAAAATAAACGCTTCGCCAGAAGACAGCTCGAACAAGAAGTATTGAAGCGGGAGATGGAGATTGCTTCACAGGTGCAGCAACTCTTATTTCCTGCCACCTTACCCAACACAGATCACCTCAAGGCGGAAGTAACCTATGTGCCACATAGTCGAGTGGGCGGGGATTATTACGATTTGATCGCAAGCGGGGAAGAGAAAATGTATTTTTGTATTGCGGATGTATCGGGAAAAGGCATGGCTGCAGCCTTGTTGATGTCCAATTTTCAAGCTGCACTTCGTACCTTGTTGCGCAGCAATACGAATCTTGAAACGTTAATCCAGCAACTCAATTTTACGCTCTTTGATCTGACCAAGGGAGAGCGATTCATTACTTTTTTTCTAGGGGAATACGAGTTTGCAAGTGGGAATCTTCGCTACGTTAATGCGGGCCACAACCCGCCTGTTTTGAACTGTTCAGGAGTTGATGCTCCTGAATTTTTAGAAGCGGGAACGACTATCCTGGGCGCTTTTGAATCCTTACCTTTTTTAGAGGTAGGGATTCGTGAAGGATTGAAGGAATTTGCACTACACCTCTATACCGATGGCCTGACTGAGGCCATGAATCCGGAGGAGGAAGAATATGGAGAGCAGCGCTTCAAGGAGTTGGTGGAGAAAAACAAAGGCAAGAACCCTGCGGAGTTTCATCAAGAGTTTCGATTGGCAATCGATCGATTTGCCAAAAAAGTACCTTTTCATGATGATTTAACGCTATTGAGCCTTTGGTTTTCAAGAGCATGAAGCTAGTTCAACTTCCTCCTTTTCTTGCCTTACTTTATCCAAACCGCCTTTGGAAAGGACCGGAATTCGAGCGTAAGGTTAGCCTTACCTTCGACGATGGTCCAGTCCCAGGAGTGACAGATTGGGTCTTGGACGAATTGGCAAAACGTGGCTTGAATGCCAGTTTTTTTATGGTTGGAGACAATGTGCGGAAGCATGCTTCTTTAGCCCAAGAAGTGGTCGCTGCTGGGCATCAAGTGGGAAATCATACGTACCATCATCTTTCAGGCTGGAAAACGGCCACTAAAATTTATTTGGAAGACGTGAAGGCATGTGATCGTACGATGGGTGATATTTTGGGTTTTCAGCCGAGCTTATTTCGGCCACCTTATGGTTGGATGAATCCACTTCAGGCTCGAGAAGTCGCTAAGAACAAAAAAATAGTCATGTGGAGCTTGCTTAGCTACGATTTTGACACAAGAATAGCCCCTGAAAGCATAATAGACCTGTGTACTACTCGAACTTCCCCAGGTACAGTAATTGTCTTTCATGACCAAGAAAAAACCAAGGAGCCGTTGAGAAGGGTGTTGCCGGCCTATTTAGATTTTTTGATAGGAGAAGGGTTTACTACACAGCTACTTCAAGGCTAATTTTCAATTCCTATTTTGTGTATTATTTTTTTTAACTCAAAAGTTCTCTTCAGGGGATTGCATGGATACTTTCTTATTTTTGAGGAAGAATTACCATCCGAAACCAATCCGCTTTCATGCAGTTAATCGATACCCACGCCCATATTTATTCCAGTAAGTTTGATTCGGACCGGGATCAGGTAATTGCTGAAATCCGTGCGGCAGGCATTACCAAGGTCTTTATGCCCAATGTGGATGTCCATACCATTGACGCCATGCTGGACTGTGAGAGTCGCTATGGGGACCTTTGTGTGCCAATGATGGGGTTACACCCCTGTGATGTGGGAGATGACTTTGAGTCGCAGCTTCAAGTGATGGAGAAGTGGTTGCATACTCGTCCTTTTGCTGCTGTAGGAGAGATTGGAACAGATTTATATTGGGATAAGACTAATTTGGAGCGTCAGCTGGCAGCCTTGGAGATTCAAGTAGGCTGGGCAAAGGACCTTGAATTGCCTATCGTTCTGCATTGCAGAGAGTCTATAGATCTGACGATTGATTTTATTGAAAAAATGCACGATGGTAAATTGAGAGGGATATTCCACTGCTTTACTGGAACCCTTGATCAAGCCAAACGAATTACGGAGATGGGATTTATGCTGGGGATTGGTGGAGTCGTTACCTTTAAAAATGGAGGATTGGATCAGGTGATTCCGTATATTGGTCTAGAGCATTTGGTATTGGAAACAGACGCCCCCTATTTGGCACCTGTTCCTCACCGTGGGAAGCGGAATTCTCCTGCTTATTTGCCTTTTGTAGCGGAGCGAGTAGGAGACCTCCTTCAAGTACCTGCTGCTGTGGTGGCGGAAGCCACTAGTGCGCAAGCACTTCACCTGTTTACTAAGATTGAAAAATGAATTACAAGATCGTTCGTCTCAATACCGGAATCAAAACAAGTAAGGCTTCTTCGGTCCTGATAATCTATACAGGAGGCACCTTGGGAATGTCCTACGACGATTCTGGTGCCTTGGTACCCTTCAATTTTGGTCAAATTTTGGAAAAGATCCCCATTCTTTCCAACATGAACATTGCGATCACGGTGATTTCCTTTCCTGAGCCCATTGATTCCTCTAATGTGACGATGGACCATTGGAAAGACATGGCCTACATCATTACCGAAAATTACGATAGCTACGATGGCTTTGTGGTGCTGCATGGTACGGACACCATGGCTTACTCGGCTTCTATGCTTAGTTACATGCTTGAGGGGCTCAACAAGCCCGTCATTTTTACTGGGGCACAGCTGCCCATCTCTGCCATGCGCTCTGATGCACGGGAAAATTTGATGACTTCGCTGGAGATTGCAACTGCTAAATCTAAAGGGAGGCCGATTGTACCCGAAGTCTGTATTTTCTTCAATCACATGCTCCTACGTGGCAACCGGTCTAAAAAGGTTCAAAGCATTCATTTTGATGCCTTTGAATCGGAAAATTATCCCATTTTGGCCGAGGCAGGTATTGTAATTGATTACAACACGACGGCAATTAGACCCTACGAGCCCAATCGAAAGTTGATCAATCGCAACAACCT
>CAYNIK010000035.1:0-8528 GCA_964397145.1 uncultured Limnohabitans sp. | reverse complement strand
GCCTTTTTCTCAATCTCTTTCTTTAAACTACTTCGCCCATCCAGTTTTTTATGCTTGTATGCAAAAACCAAAATTGTACTTGGTAGCGGATTGCTGAGGTATCCTATCAATAATTTCTGGGCATCCTCTTTTCCCAAGTCAGGAATATTCTGCGCCTCCTTAACTAAGACCAGCTGACGTTCAGCCATCATGGGAAATTTCCTTGCATGAGAAAGGATAGTGCTTACGGAAGCTTCTTTTCCATACAAGACCAACTGATTGAATCCACGTTCAAATTCGGGGATTGCATTCTTCTCAATGAAGTCACTAATCAAATCAATAAAATAGGGTTCATCCCCTTGTAAAAAGTAAATGGGAGCAAACTTCTTAGCTTTTAGGTCTTTTAAAACTACTTCTGGAAGGAGGGCCATAAGGGAAATTTCTCGTGCACCTAAAGATAATAGATGCCAGTTGAATCGTGAGAATTTGGAGATAAATAAACTTTAATCAGAGATTCTGGGTTTATTTTGCAAGCCAATTGTAATGCCATGGATTTTGAAAAAGGGGTAGCCCAGTACAAAGAAGGAAATTTTGAAGCTGCATTAACCATCTTCAATGATTTGATCATTCAGGAAACTGGAAATCCAACTCTTTACCTCTACCGTGGTCGAATTTTAACCCGTCTTGGAAAAGGCATGGAAGCCTTGGCAGATTTTGACGTCTTGATCCAACTCGAACCCTACAACACGGATTACATCAGTGATCGTGGGGTGGTATTGCACCTATTGGGTAGAAACGAGGAAGCGTTGGAAGAACTGGATCGTGCGGCCAATTTGGATCCAAAAAATCCCTACCGCTACAGCAGCAGGGCTTACTTAAAGGACCGAATTGGAGATTTATCGGGAGCAATTGCTGATTATGAAAAAGCAATTGAATTAGATCCAGAGGATGCCGTGGCATACAACAACTTAGGATTGGTAGAAGAAAAAATGGGTCGTAAAGAAAAAGCTCAGCAGCACTTTAATCGAGCAGACTCTTTGACAGGATATCCTCCCAAAAAGGAGCCGGAGCAGGCCCAAACTGCAAGCGCCAACAGCGGAGAAAAGAGGTCAGAAAATCAGCCATTTCCCTCTACTAAAACTCCTAATTTGACCTTAGGTCATTTTGTTGCTGTACTTAAAGGTATTTTTACAGAACCTACCACTCGAAAAGAGTTTGCTGTTTTTCTAACCCGAATATTTGTTAAAAAGAGCGCTAAAAACTCTTAATTACCCAAAGTGGTTTGGTGATGAAGTAAGACATTTTTCGAGAAAGATTCTTTGAAAAAAGTTGATCGAAAAAGTCTTTCTTTTTACTGAGTGTCACCAACATGTCTCCTTTGGCTAATTGCAGGTAATTTTCAAGCCCTAGTGCAAGATCATCACGAAAAGATTTTAACACATAATTGACCAAGTCGTACTTGACAAATGGCTTCAACTCTTCCAGCATAGTCTTGTGCAAGGCCTTATCAATTACACGGTTTCGCGATGAGACGTGAACTACATCAATTTCGGATTTGAAAAAAGATGCCAGTTCAACCACTTTTTGAATTGCCAATTTATCCTCTTCCACATAATCAGATGCATAGACCAATTTCCGCGGTCGCTTGAAAAAGACTTTGCGAGGAACAACCAAGATATCACGATCGGCTTGCAACACCAATCGACTCGAACGACTTCCAAAAACCTGCTCCTTGAAATCATTCATCCCCTCGGTTCCGACCACGATCAAATTAGCATTCACTTTCTGGGAAATTTCAATGGTCTTTTGTACGATAGGTCCCTCCGAAATCACGACTTCACAACTATGAAGACCCTTTGAAAGGCTTTCATGATTAACTGAAGCTTGCAAACTGGCTAACTTATTTTTCACAAACTCCTCTTGATAATTACCCTCTAAATCCAATGGAGCCAATTTTTGATAATCCTGCTTATTCAAAACATGGAATACAATTAATCGGGCATGATACTTCTCTCCTATTTTTGAAGCATACTCCAGCGCATTCAATGCGCATTCTGAGAAATCAATTGGACATAGGATAGTGTACGGGGATGCCATGATAAATAGTTAGTAACCTCTAGTTCGATTTACGAGATTAAGGAAAGGAAGATCAGCTTTTATTCGTTTAAAATTTTCAATAATTTGAGGAGCGGCGGCTTTTGGATTTGTTACCGATGCAATATGAGGTGTTAGTTGGATCCGGTTATCCTCCCAAAATGGGTGAGATACTGGTAAGGGTTCAACTTGATACACATCCAAAAGTGCCCCAGAAAGCATTCCCTCATGGAGTGCAACTAATAGATCTTGTTCGACAAGGTGCTTTCCTCTTGCGACATTTATCAAGTAGGTGCCTTTTGAACATTTTTTGAAAAGCGAAAGATTTAAAATTCCCTCGGTTTCTGGTGTAAGCGGAAGCAAGCAAACCAGGACATTAACCTGGGAAAGGAATTCTTCCAGTCGATCTTTTTGGTAGTAAGGGAATCGAAAATCATTTTTCTCTGAAAAACCAAAACCCACCACCTCAAATCCTAACCCATTTAACTTGTTCATTACATCGCCTCCCAAAGCGCCAACTCCCATGACCCCTACTTTTACCGGGATCTCTGGGTTTGACATATCCCAAACCCTAGCTTGTTGGTCATGGTAATAACGAAGAAACTGTCTATGAAAGTTCAATACTCCCATAATTACGTAATTGGTCATGGACCAAGTCAACTTCTCATCGACAATTCGAACAATTGGAAGATGATCCCCTACTGCAGGATCTGAAAGGATGTGGTCCACCCCAGCCCCCAAGGAACTTATCACCTTTAAGTTTGGAAAATTTGACAGGTATCCTGGCGGATGTTGCCAAAGCAAGGCCATCTCCACTGCTTCAGGTCGATCAATTTCTGGATAGATTTGAAGATCAATATCGGGTTGATGGTACCGAAGAGCTTCGATCCAAACTTTCGGGTCTCTCCCTGGACTAATAATCGCAATACTCATGGACATCTGGCTTAGTTACTCCTAAATTAGGGCATTCAGACAGGCCAAAAAATTCATTCATCAAATTACTCTGCTATTTTTAAGAAAAAAGAGAATATTCTAAGAACTTGCAGGCTCAAATAGGTCCATTAACTATGGCTTTGTCAACTAAACGTATTCTACACTTACATTTTACAGATATGACACAAAAATTCAAACTTCTAGTTCTAGCATTTCTCCTAGTGAGTATTTCGAGCTTCGCCCAGCAAATTCAAATGCCTCAGGCTAGTCCGAGTGCAAAAATCATCCAAAAAGTGGGGCTTACGGATGTAACGGTGGATTTTAGCCGCCCAAGTACCAAGGGAAGAAAAATCTTTGGTGAGCTAGTGCCTTTCGGTGAAGTATGGAGAACCGGTGCCAATGGCGCAACCGTCCTAACTTTCTCCACCGAAGTAAGCATTAGTGGAACAAAAATCCCTGCTGGCTCCTACGCACTATATTCCATTCCTGGCAAGTCAACTTGGACGATGATCCTTAGTAAAAACACGAAACTTTGGGGAGCCATTGGCTATGATTCCAAAGACGACATCCTGCGATTTACAGCAACGCCAGCCAAAACAAGTAGAATGTACGATTCTTTTGAAATTAGCTTCGCCAAGTTAACAGATTCAAGCGCTGACCTATCCATCAAATGGGAACAAACCCGTGTGGAATTTACCATCCAAACAGAAGTAGATCCTATCGTCATGGCAGATATCAAAAAGCAAGTAATTGATGCACAAAGCACCAACCCAGCCTTGCTTTACCAAGCTGCCAATTATTATTTCACCAGCAATAAGGATCTCAATCAAGCGTATACTTGGATTAAGCAGTCTACTAGCTCTGATCCCAAATACTGGACCCTTCACCTTCAAGCAAAAATTGAATTGAGTCTAGGTAAAAAGACTGAAGCTTTGGAATCAGCAACTAAGTCAAAGAAATTAGCCGAAGAAGGTAAAAATCTAGATTACGTCGGTCTCAATGACCGGTTGATCAAATCCATCAAGTAAACAAAAAAGAAGCCTTCGATTACCGAAGGCTTCTTTTTTTGACTTTTTATTTTTTAATCCTAAATCGATTTTTTGGTTTCGAAAGAACTAATTCCGGTCTGCAGGATTAACCCAAACACGACCACGGAAAGACAGCCGATTGCATTGTACCAGAGGAAACCAATGTCCCAATGCATACCGAATAGTCCTTTGCCATTAAAGAAATGGACCACCAAAATCAATGCCTGTGAAAGCAATGCTGCCAAAAATACAGCTTGGCCTTTGATCCATTGGATAAAGAATCCCACCACAAATATTCCCAAGATGGTTCCATAAAATAAGGAACCTAAAAGATTCACCGCCTGTATCAGATTTTCAAATAACGAGGCATAGGTGGCAAACAGAATCGCTCCCAACCCCCAGAAAGCGGTAAATAATTTAGAGGAATTGACATAATGCGTATCGCTCGCTTCCTTTCGGATGGATCGCTTGTATAAATCTACGGTAGTCGTACTGCCTAAGGCATTCAACTCAGATGAGGAAGAGGACATCGCTGCAGCAAAAATTGCTGCAAACAACAAGCCTACCACACCCGTAGGCAAATAATCCATCACAAAACGCATAAAGACATAGTCTGTATCACGTGTTTCGGCTTCTGGATCATGGGTAACTAGCAAAGCCTTTACTTCTTCTCGGATTTCCTGCTGCTCGGTCTTCAAAGTTTGCAAGGTACTGGTCAACTCCGCCGTGGATTCCGTTTTCTCCTGGTCGATTGAAGTCAATAGTTGCGTATATACCTGCTTGGAAGAATCAAAATTGGCTTGGTAGGATTGTTCCAAACGACCAAATTCGGAAGCATATTCACTTTGACGAAGCGCTTCGGTTTGAACCTGATTGAAATGCACTGGAGGCGTAATGAATTGGTAAAATACAAAAACCAAAACCCCAATAAATAAAATCAAAAACTGCATTGGAATCTTTAAAAATCCATTCATCAGCAGCCCCATACGGCTTTGAGTCAAGGTTTGCCCAGAGAGGTAGCGTTGAACCTGGCTTTGATCCGTACCAAAATAACTCAAAAACAAAAACACAGCGGCTGTCATTCCCGACCAGAAGGAATACCGGTCTGCTAAGTCAAATTCAAAATTGACTACGTTCAGCTTATCCATTTTTCCCGCTACCTGAAGCGCTTCTTTCATGGAAATAGGAAGCAAATAGATGACCATAATTCCTGCCAAAACCATTCCTCCCATCATCACCGCCATTTGTTGCTTTTGGGTAATCGAAACGGCCTCTGTCCCACCTGAAACGGTATAGGCAATAACCAAAACACCAATAAAAATATTAGTTAGTGTCAAGTTCCAGCCAAGCAAGGTGGAAAGGATGATGGCAGGCGCATAAATTGTAATTCCAGCTGCCAAACCCCGTTGCACAATAAAGAGTAAGGCCGCAAGAGTCCTAGTTTTAAGGTCAAAACGATTTTCTAGGTACTCATAAGCTGTATATACCTTCAACTTGTAATAGATGGGAACAAAGGCAACCGAAATGATAATCATCGCCAAGGGCAAGCCAAAATAAAACTGAATAAAGCGCATCCCATCCTCGTAGGCTTGTCCGGGAGTACTTAAAAAAGTGATCGCAGAGGCTTGAGTAGCCATGATGGATAGCCCGATGGTCCACCAATTGTCTTTATTGCCTTTGAGGTAGTTTTCCAAACTTTTCTTACCCCGGGTTTTATACACCCCGTATACGGCTATGGATACTAAGGTCAAGAATAGAACCACCCAATCTAAAGTGCTCATGAATACGCGAGGGTTAAAGCATACATTAAGGAAATCAGGATGACCAAACTGACCATCAAACCGAGGTAAATTCTAGTCCAGGGAATTTGCTTTTCTTCCATGCTATTGCTCAATCATGTTGATGAATAATTTGATGGCTCCTGGCACCCCTGCAGGCAATTGTCTAAAAAAGGAAATTCCGGTATACACAAAGGTTCCTTCTCCCAACTTAGTCGTAATTAATCCTCCCTTATTCGCTGCTTCTCCAGGTTCCTGAAGGGTAAGTGGACTTTGGTAACGATCATCAACCTTGGTTGCAAAGTAAAGCCCACGTTCTTGAACCCAACCTTCAAAATCCTTCGCTTCCATTCGATTGGGAACGCGAAGCAAGTTATGTGTCCAGTCTGCAAGTACAGGAGAACCTTCAACAGTCACCCGATCCCGACCAATCACAAAGGGATAAGGCCCTAAATTGGGAGTTACCAATGGGCTACTGGTATTGTATTGCAGAATTAAATTACCTCCAGCTTTCACGTAATCCATCAAGATTTGCTGCTTCTTTGCTAAAAATTCTTCCGTATTGTACGCACGAATCCCCACAACTATGGCCTGATATTGCTTCAACTGATCCAATTCCAAACTAGCTTCATCAAGGAAATTGACCTGATATCCCAGTGCAGACAATACTTCCGGAACCTCATCCCCAGCTCCTTTAATATAGCCTATCCTGGCATCAGAAATCTTCCATGCTTCTTGGACCAGTTGGATTTGTGCTGGACTAAAATAGGTCAAATTGGGGATATGAGCATAGGATATACGATGGACCACCTGGTCAAATACCTGACCGGAGGTAGTTTTATAACGTGCACTAATTGACTGCCTGCCAGGCTGTCCTTGAAGAAAGGAAACCGTATACTTTCTTTGTTTCAGTAACGGAAAATCTTCCACTTTTAAGACCTGAAATTGGTTAGCATTTAACCCTTCAAATTCAAGCGATCCTTCCAGAACTTCATTTCTAAAGTTAACCGTAACAATCGTTGTCGGATCTGCTCCTGCCACCAAGAATACCAATTCCTTCGAAAGAGAGAGGTCTACCTCCGGTACAATGGTGAAGGGTTGCTTTACCTCTCCATCAATGGGGTCATTGAATTTGTAGACCAAGGGAACTGTTACCTTAAATTTTTGTCCCCCTAAAACAAAGTTCAGATCTCCCCCCACCTTTTCTTTAAAAGGAAGGCCAATGTTGCGTTGGCTGGGGATCGAAAATAATGCGCCATCTAAAGGATTTTCAAGCCAATAAGGCTGAGAATAACGCTCTTTACCAGCAAGGTTAAACGTAAGGGACAATCGCGTATCTTCATTTCCTTTGGTATCCTTGCTCGGATAATAGGTATCATAAAGTTGGAGTGCAACTTCAGAAATTGGAACCTCCGAAGGATTGACCAAAAGTAATTGGGCTGCTATTCTTTCACCAGGATACCCAAGCTCCTTATTTGTAACAAACTCCATTTTTAATCCCAAAGAATAAAAAATCATCTGATCTAGTTTCGCAAGTTTTCCAGCAATCCAGGGGCTAATTGAATCTAGTTCAAGTAGGCCCGATCGAATGGAAAGCAATGCAGGCAAATTTTTATCTGTCTCTACAAGATTGAAATTAATCAAGAGCTGATCCAATTTCTCCTGAATGGCTAACCCTCCCTTGATCGATGCCCAACGGCTTTCTACGCCATCGAATGGCGTTTTCTCGTAGGACTCACCTGCTACCTGCTCCAAATAGTCCTTGGCCATGCCCACTCCTGCCGTAGCTCCAAAGCCCTGGGATTTATGCATGGTCCGGCTATCAGCTGCTAATTGGTGGTAGGATTTTCCCAACAAGGGATTGTAGCCTCCTACTTCCATTGCATAATAGCGCTTTCCTACTTCGGGCTCAAACTCGCCTCTGAAATTATAGGCATTAAAAAACAAGCGTTTTGCTTTCCAAGGTTTCACATAGGTCAATTGTTCGGGAAACGCCTTGGGGTCACCTGAAATCGCAAACGCTTCCTCAGCTAAGATTGCAGAAGTGGTATGGTGGCCGTGGGTGATCCCTGGAGTGGTATTAAAACGGGTAATGATGATGTCTGGCTGAAAACTTCGAATTGCCCAAACGACATCAGCCAAAACTTTTTCTTTATCCCAATTTTGAAGGGTTTCGGTTGGGTCTTTGCTGTATCCAAAATCTAAGGCACGAGTAAAATATTGTTTGCCTCCATCTATTTCCCGTGCTTTGATCAATTCCTGGGTCCGAATTTGACCCAACTCAATGCCTAATTCCTTTCCGATCAGGTTTTGTCCTCCATCACCTCTGGTAAGGCTCAAGTAAGCCACTTCGGCATGCTCTCCATTGGCTAAATAGGCGATCAGTCGCGTGTTCTCATCATCTGGATGTGCGGCAACATAGAGAACCCGCTTGGTCTCTCGCAATTGCATGAGCTGATGGTATTGCTGAGAGGAAGTTAAGGACTGTCCAAAACCTAGGGTAGCAAAAAATAAAAGCGGAATCAAACACAGGATTAATCTGAAAATTCGTCGACTCATGGGTGTATAATGAACTAAATGCAAACTAATTCAATTCATGGCTAAATAAAATTGAATTGTGATGAAGTGGCCTAAAAAATCAATCAAGGGAGAGGTAGCGATTAGATGGAAATAGATGGTAAAAAAAAAGGCCGGAAATTCCGGCCTTCTTGGTTTT
>CAYNIK010000034.1:0-8582 GCA_964397145.1 uncultured Limnohabitans sp. | reverse complement strand
AAAAAACGATTAAATCACCTTTTTATCAAAAAATTGACGCTTTTTCCTAAATTTGGCTGAGTTGTTTTCTTCGGAAGCCGGCTCTTTTTTCGCAAATAAGTGGTTTGAATCATTTCAATGCAAAAGTTAAGCCTTTCTCAGTCACTCTCTCAAAAACTTTCCCCGCAACAGATTCAGTTTATCAAGCTGCTGCAAGTGCCTACCGCAGAGCTAGATGCCCGAATTGAAGAGGAGCTTGAAATCAACCCTGCCCTGGAAGAAGGGAAGGGGGAGGAGAGCGAAACTTCTGGGGAGGAGGATTTTGACGAGGGCTATGGAGATGAGTATGGGTCCGATTCAGGCGAGGTCAATGTAGACGACTATTTGGACGACGACTATGGTGGCTATAAGATGCAGGGGGATGGCAACTACAATCCGGATGAAGAGGATCGAGAGATTCCTTTTTCCGTAGCGAGTTCCCTACACGAACAGTTGATTACCCAGTTGAATTTTTTGAAGCTCGATGATCGGCAGCGACTTATTGGTGAGCAGTTGATAGGGAGCATTGAGAACGATGGGTATATCCGTCGTGAACTGACCTCCATTATCAATGACTTGGCTTTTTCCCAAAATGTGGAAACTGACTTGGATGAGCTGGAAGAAATTCTACGCAAAATTCAAACATTCGACCCGGCAGGGATTGCCGCTCGAACTTTGCAAGAATGTTTGATTATCCAGTTGGAGCGCAAAGAACATCCGGATGATCCCACTGTTCAGCATGCCTTGGCGATCATTCAGGATTGCTTTGAGGAGTTTACCAAAAAGCATTACCCTAAAATTCAAAAACGCCTCAACCTGGATGAAGAGGAGATCAAGGAAGCGGTTCAATTGATTACTCGACTCAATCCCAAACCAGGAGGAGTGGCGGATGGATTGGTGCTTACTCAGTACGTGATCCCTGATTTTATCTTGGTGACCAATGGAGGGAAGTTTGAAATTTTATTGAATTCCAAAAATGCTCCTGAATTGCGCATTTCCCGATCCTATGCGGAGCTTTTTGATGCCTACGATAAGAGTGATAAAAAGGATAAGAAACTCAAGGAGACCGTATCTTTTGTAAAGCAAAAGTTGGATTCTGCGAAGTGGTTTATCGATGCGATTAAGCAACGGCAAAATACCCTACTTCGTACCATGGAGGCCATTCTACAGTACCAATATCCCTTTTTTGTAGATGGCGACGAGGCTGCACTTCGCCCCATGATTTTGAAAGATATTGCGGAGAAGATCGACATGGATATCTCCACTGTATCCCGTGTAGCGAATAGCAAATCCATTCAAACGGAATTTGGCGTGTTTCCCTTGAAGTACTTTTTCTCAGAGGGTATTGCTACGGATAGTGGGGAGGATGTCAGTAACCGAGAAGTAAAATCGGTGCTTCAGGGTATGGTGGATGCCGAAGATAAAAAGAAGCCCTTGTCTGATGACAAGCTGGTGAAGATGTTGAACAAAAAAGGCTACAATATCGCACGACGTACGGTAGCCAAGTACCGGGAGCAGCTGCAAATTCCGGTGGCTAGACTACGGAAAGAACTCTAGTGGTACGCAAATTAGCCCTCTTGATTTCGGTGGCCTTTCAGCCTTTACTCATGCCTTCTTTGGTGTTTGGGTTGCTTTTTTTTGGAGTTCCTCAAGCAACTAGCCTTCCCGAAGAGTTCAAGATTCGGATTTTTTACTTGATCGTAAGTGCTACGCTCCTGATTCCAATGGTTCTGATGTTGGGCTTGCGCTGGAGTGGACTCGTCAAGAGCTTGCATTTTGAAGAGAAAAGCGACCGTCGTGTTCCCTTTCTATTGGTGACCCTATTTTATGTCTTGACCACCTATTTTTTAAAGGAAAAGACTGAGTTGGATCCCATCTTATGGCAAGGGATGGGGGTGATTACCCTGGCTGTAGTCCTCCTGACAGGGGTTACCTATTTTTGGAAAATGTCAGCTCACCTGACGGGTATTGGTGGGGTCTTGGCCGTCACAGGAATTATGGGACTTTATTTCCCTTCGGTGATGGTAGCGTACTTGCTAGTTGGAACTTTGCTCCTAGGAGGTATAGTGGCCTCTTCCCGATTGTATTTGGACGCTCACAGTCCCGCTGAAGTATATGCAGGACTAGTGGTAGGGTTTGTTACCTGTTGGGTTGGATTTTCCTTGATCTACGGATAACTCCGAATCCTGAATTCAATAGCAATGGTCACAAAAAAAAACTCCCTGATTAGGGAGTTTTTACTTTTTGAATTGCTTGGGTTAGAACAGGCCTACCGCAATTCCAAAACTGATTTGGTTGGCTTCTGTATTGAAAGGTCCTCTATCTGCTTTCCACATTGGGCTGAGGTAGTAGGTAGTCCACGCGTAAAATCCAGGACTTCCTGCTTTCAAGTGGAGGCCATAACGTATTTTTTCTAGCCCATAGTTTTCAGCTTGTTTGATCTTCACCTTTCCTGAGGTAGGGGAGTCATACGCAATTTTGGTATGGGATTGGTAGAGCATTCCCACTCGAGCTCCAAGGCTTAGTCGAAAGCTTTTGCTGTAGTCTTTTTTATTGAAGTTGTATTGCAAGTCTACCGGAACCTCTAGGTAGTTTACTGCGAGGTTGTTGGTCTTAAGTTCGATTGTCGTACCATAGACGCTATTCACCTTCTTCAGAACAGATGATTCAGCGCCGAGGGTGCTGCTCCGAAATAGGTTTCGATCGTCAGTAAAGGCAAATTTATTTGTAGAAATACCGATGCCTGGGCTCAGCACAAAGCCAGAGTTTTCTCCGAATAGGCGGAAAGGCTTTTGGTAGTAGACGTTGAAACTTCTTGATCCAAAGAAATTGATGGCCAGGTCAGCAGGTCGGTTGGTCAGCTGGGTCCAGCCAAACTCTACGGTCAAGTCATTGGGGATATTGGGACGACCACCGACAGGGGTTTTTGGAGTTTCGCTATCGGAATCCTGTGCTTGTACGTTCAGTGCAAATGCAAGGAAGGCAAGTGTGAGTATTTTTTTCATCAAAGAAGCTTCTTTTCAAGAGGATGTGGGCAAAAATATAAAATTTAGGAGGATTTATGCACCTGTTGGTCTTAATTATTCTTAAGTGAGGTTGGGCGGAGAAATCTAGCTTTTTTCAGAATTCTTGTGGGGAAGTTTTTGGAGAAAAAAAATTAATGCATACTTTTGCAATCCAATCTGGCTTCGTAGCTCAACTGAATAGAGCACCTGATTACGGCTCAGGAGGTTTCAAGTTTGAATCTTGACGAGGTCACTAGCCCTAGCTTTTAAGAAGTTAGGGCTTTTTTTTTTACTGTTCATCAGTAAAGGGATTCCTTGGAATTTCATTTTCAAACAAAAGCTAAAAACAAAAAAAAGCAGCCCGAAGGCTGCTTTTTTGATTTTTAGTGTCCTGCTGTGGCGGCGGGTTTGACACCTCGCTGCCAGAAGAAGAAGATGACAAAGAGAACGATTAGGATGCCAGGGAAAAGCAACATTTTCTCGAGGGTTGCTTGGCCGGCTGCCAACTCCAATGCGTTACCGGTAAGTCCTGCGGCGCTTTGGGTCGCTCTGGAAGCATCAATCCAACTTCCAATAATCGGTTGAAAGATCGCTGTAGAGAACATGCCTACGCCACCAATGATGGACATTCCTAAGGCACCCGATAGGGGCACGCGTTGGGCAACAGCACCGACCATCACCGGCCAGAAGTAACATACACCCAAGGCGAAAATCAAGGCTGCCACGTATGACATGTTGCCACTTACTGTACTGAACAAGAAAATACCGATGGCGGTGAAAATAGCTCCACCTAGCAACACACCTGTTTGTCCCAAGGCTTTCACCACTGGGCCTGCAAAGAATCGACCTACAGCCATAACGCCTGTGGTCAAGGCCAAGATCAACATGCCTGATGCTCCGCTTGAGCTCAATACCACGTTAGCCCATTGCGATGGTCCAAATTCTGAAATCGCTGTAAATGCCATGGCGATGAAAAGGAAGATAAACACCGGACTAAACATCGCTTTCACATTTGATCCTACAGAGGTTACTCCTGCTACTGATGGCTTAGGGAAAGTTTTACCGAAGAATAAGATGGCGTAAGCGATGGTAGGTACCATCATTACCCACACCTGAGTTTGCCAAGCAAAGCCTCCATCGGTCATGAATTTGGAGACCAAACTTCCCAAAACAATTCCTCCAGGGAACCACATGTGGAATCGGTTGAGCATTTTATTGAGCGTGGTACCTGAATACATGTCTGCAATCATGGGATTGCAAGCAGCTTCGGTACATCCATTTCCAAATCCAATAAACAGGGTGGAAATCAATAGGGTAGTGTAGCCATCGGCAAAGATGGTCATCAAAATACCCAAGGTATGGGTCAAAAATGCGATACGCATGATGTTGGCTGGACCAACTATGTGGTAAAATAGGCCTCCAAGAATCATGGAAATTGGAAATCCTAAAAACCACATGGAATTAATAAATCCCAATTGCTCGGCATTTAAGCCAAATTGTTCGCCTAGTTGAGGAAGGATACCTGCGCGAATTGAGAATGAAAATGCGGTGGTGATTAGCGCCAGACAACTTGCGTTGAAAAGAGCGCTCCGGTTGATGGTTTGAGTCATAAAGTAGTGCTTTAGGTTTTTGGGTTGCTTTGTGTGACTTTTAACACAGTCAAATTAGGTAAAAAAAAAGGAAATAATTTTCCTAAAACTGAAAAAAAGTCACCTATTCTTCCTCATCTAGTTAAGGAAGTAGGGATTTAGAACATGAATCTATACGCTGAATTAGCGTACAAAAACCCAATCCTGTGCAGTACTCAAGGGTGCTGAGTATTCATATCCCTCTAGTGCAAAAGCTTTCAATTGCTCAGGATCTGTGATCCGATTCAGGATAGCGTATCGGGCCATCAAGCCTCTAGCCTGCTTGGCAAAAAATCCAACTACCTGGTATTTCCCATCTTTGTGTTCCTTGAAGTGAATGGTAATCACAGGTAGTTTCAACGACTTTTGATCAACGGCTTTAAAGTATTCTTGGGAGGCTAGATTGACCAAGGTCTTGCCTTGTCCCACTTCATTCAAGGCCTTGCTGATCTTGGTGCCCCAGTACTGGTAGAGATTGGTACCTTTCTTGGTTTTGAGCGGGGTGCCCATCTCCAAGCGATAGGGCTGAATCAAATCCAAAGGCTTCAATAAGCCATACAATCCAGAAAGAATACGCAGGTGCTGCTGGGCAAATTCCAGGTCCTCTGCACTGAATTGATCTGCCTCCATCTTAGCATACACCTCCCCCTTAAAAGCCAAAAGAGCCTGTTTGGAATTTTCCGGACTGAAAGCCTCATTAAAAGTCTTGTAGCGCTCCTCGTTCAAGCTTGCCAGGGAGTCGCTGAGGTGCATCAACTTGGAGATTTCTGAAGTTGATTTTTTCCTCAACACGCCTACTAGATCTTTCACTTCTGTAGGAAAGTCGGGTTGGGTGTGGTAGCTGTATTCGGGATTGCTGTAATCGAGGGTTTTGGCTGGAGAAATAACAAGTAGCATGGTTACTGGATAATCGTAATCGCTTTGGTTTCAGTTTGGGTGAGGCCTTGGGCTCTGGAGGTAAACCGCACAACGGCCACATATGTTCCCGTAGGCACTAATTTTCCATTGACTAATCCGTCCCAAGGACAGAAAGGCTTATTGGGTTCCATGGTATCCTGTTCGCAGTAGAAAATCAATTCTCCCCAGCGGTTGTAAATAAAGACATCCACTTCGTCGATGTATTCGTTGACATACAAAATGAAGTTTCGGCTTGGGTCATTGAGTACCATTCCGCTCGGAAAGACGACTTTTAGTCGGCAATCTTCTTCTACAGTAAAAGTTCCTTCCCATTCGCAGCCTAGGACATCGCCTACCCGTAGGGTGTAGGTGCCCCCCTTTTCAGGACTGAAGGTAGGGTCTTGAGAGACTTCCTTCCCATCCAAAATCCAAGAATAGCTTGCGTAGGGACCAGGGTCTAGTGTTGCTTTTTTTCCTTCTACAGCGCAAATCACAAGTGGTTCGGTAGGAAGCACTGGTGGGATCAATTTGGATTTGACCACCACCACATTTGCTCGGCCTAACTCACAACCTTGATCACTGCGTAGGATCACCTCGTAGGTACCTTCTTGGTCCACTTCAATCCGATTTGTGGTATACTGCGGAAGTCTACTTCGTGTGCCGCCATTCACCAAAAACCATTCAAAGCTGTCGACCGTGGCCAAAGCGGCTTTTACTTCGATACTCGTGGTTGTTTGATCCACACAGAACGGACTTGCATCTAAGCTTACTGTCAAGCGTTGTGGGAGGATGGTAGCTGTAAATGGTATTTTTTTGGTAGGGCAGAGTCCACCCGATGCGGGCTGTACTTCCAAGGTATAGTTTCCAGACCTGCTCGGAATAAATTCTTGCCTTCTACCTACAATTATTCCTAAATCATCCCTCCAGAGGAAAATCACATCGGCAGGAGCCGCATTCTTGAGGATGGCTTCAAATCGTATACCTGTCAAGCAGTCCACGATGGGAGGGGAAACCTCGAAATCTAGCGCTGGGTTAAGATTGACTGTCATGGGAAGCACCTTGGGACAATCGAGGCCTGCTGGGTCCTCTCCAAGAACGGTGTAATTGCCGCTTTGGGTAATTAGGTAGGAGCCATCAGGGGCTTTAGCAATAGTTCCGCTCGGTCCGGTAATCGTATAGGTCAAGGGCTTCGGACCGGAAGGAGTAAAGGCATAAGAAACACATCCCTGTACGACAGCTGGAACAGAAAACTGTACCTCGAATTTTTGTTGAATTGAATAAATCTTAGAGTCTGGGACCGAGCAGCCACTTGGATCCAACACCTCTACCAAATAATCCCCATGTGAAACGGGAATAAGGAAGGTGGCTTGATTGGGAAGTGTTCCTGTCAATTCAAGACCATCCCCTTGGCGAATGATTTTGTAGGTTCCTACGCGTGGACTACCTCCGGTAAAGGTGATTTGAAGACTGCCTTGAGACACTCCCGTAGGCGAACAAATCTCATCACTTGCAAGGACGGTAAAGGCATAGTTAGCAGGTGGGTTGCTGTTTTCCACCGTCACAGAAGCGGAATAGGTACAACCCGCCGTATTTTCTGCTTCCAGGGTATAGATACCAGGCGCCAGACCCGAGATGGGAATGATTGTTCCTGCTGGGGATGCGGGGAAAGATAATCCCAGTTCCACTAGCTTAAGGCTACTCACTGCCGCTTGAAGGGTAACTTCTATGGCTCCATCTGCCGTATTGCAACTCGTGGCTGGTGCAGTAGCTTTTGCAAGTACTACAGGAAGTTCGTGTACGACCAAATTTAGTGTTTTGGACACTTTGCAGTTGGGTAGGATGGGATCTTGAGCAAGGAAAGTGATTTCGTATTGTCCGGGACCTGGAAGGGAAAGTATGTACAGCTCCAGCTCAAAAAAGGTACCCAAGGAAACTTGGATTCCATTGTTGTTGCGCTCATAAAACCAGTCCCCAGTGATCGGGGTATTGGGGGCAAAGGTGACGGATGTTTCTTCGTAGCAAACTTCGGTATCCGTCTGAGTCAGGTCAAATTCGAAGGCTGGACCTACAAAAATGGAGGCGGTGCTGCTGCAACTTGCGACGAAGTCTTCTTCTTCCTCCGAGGCACCTGCAGGGGCACGATGTTGGACCACTACGGTGTAGATGCTTTCTTCGGTGACAGTAATGCTATTCGAATTGGCGTCTCCAAAGACAGTACCTGCCGCATTGGTCCACAAGAAGTCATACAATCCAGATGCTGGATCATAGCCGTTGATGGCTGTTAGTGTGACTGGGGTTCCTTCACACAGGGTGGCATCCGTGGCTAGGGTAAGTGCAGGTGGTGCTACGATCTCAAGCGTTCCTTTTGCGGTAAAGTAGCCGATTTCCGCGCAGCGGTCTACCCGCAACTCGATGGTATAAGTGCCCGCTTTCGTGAAGATTTGCTCCAAGTTTTGGAATTGATCCCCAGGTCCTCCAAAATTGGAGCGAACCACTGTTCCGTCCTCATGGGTGATGGTCCAGAAATAGGAATCGATGTCAGGCTCGCCGCCTCCTTCCAAGGTGGCCGTAGCGCCCGATACCGGATCCAAACAAAGTGTTGGGGGGATTCCCAAGGCGGGCTCAGGGATGGAACTTCCGGAGTTTTGGACAAAGGAAGGCAAGCCCAAGGTAGCCGTTCCAGGCATGGCTTCCACCGCGTCTTGGTTGAAGGTACTGGCAGCGGTGCATCCGGTGCCAACCTGGATTTGCCCAATGCGGTTGCTACCCACTACAGCTACGTAGATCTGTCCGTCCGAGGCGATTTGCAAGGCTCCTAAATCCAATCCAGCAGTGCCGCTAAGTACTTTTTTGGTGGAAATGATGCAAGTTGCTCTTGCAGCAGGGGTATTTGCGGAAGCGAAGCAACTCGGGCAGTTGGACGCCACTTCTTTGATGATGTATTCTTCAATTCCTGGTCCACCATTTCGGTAGGACACCAGGATGCGATCAGAGTCTTGGGAAAATTCCAGCCCGTAAATATCCCCTGAGCATC
>CAYNIK010000033.1:0-8651 GCA_964397145.1 uncultured Limnohabitans sp. | reverse complement strand
TTTGTTCCTCGTCGATGATGAGTAAGCCTAGGTCCTTGAACTCGACGTCTTTGCCTACGATTTTATGGGTACCAATCAGAATGTCAATTTCCCCAGTAGCGACTTGTTCTTTGATCGCTTTGATGTCCTTGGCCGTTCGGAATCGGTTCAAGTAATCCACCTTGACAGGAAAGTTTTCCAAGCGTTCTTGAAAGGTTTGAAAATGCTGCATCGCCAAAATGGTGGTAGGCACCAGGATAGCTACCTGCTTTCTGTCGTTGATTGCTTTGAAAGCAGCTCGGATGGCCACTTCTGTTTTTCCAAAACCCACATCCCCACACACGAGCCGGTCCATGGGATAGCTTTTTTCCATATCCGCCTTTACATCGGCAGTAGCGGCCGCTTGGTCAGGGGTGTCTTCGTACAAAAAGGAGGATTCCAACTCCACTTGAAGAACGGAGTCGCGGGAGAAGGCAAAACCAGGAGCAGACCTGCGTTTGGCATAGAGTGCGATGAGGTCCTTGGCAATGTCTTTGACCTGCTTTTTGACCCGTGCTTTTTTATTCTCCCAGTCTGGGGAGCCCAATTTGGACATGGAAGGAGCTTGCCCCTCCTGCCCGGAATACTTCGAAATCTTGTGCAGGGAGTGGATGTTGACGTAGAGGAGGTCGTCGTCCCGGAAAATCAGACGAACGGCTTCCTGCATTTTGCCGCTGACATCCACTTTTTCTAGCCCTGCAAACCGGCCCACCCCATAGTCCACATGGACTACATAGTCTCCGGGATGAAGTGCCTTGATTTCTTTGAGGGTAAGCGCCTTGGAGGCGGTTGATTTGCTCTTGGATTTGTAGCGGTGAAAACGCTCAAATAGCTGGTGGTCGGTGTAGCAGACCACCTTGGCTTGCTTGTCTACAAATCCCTCTCGAAGGCTGAGCAGCATGCTTTGGACCTGTAAGGTCGGATCCAACTCCTGAAAAATTCCCTGCAAGCGATCAATCTGCTTCTCGTTTTCTGCCGTGATGAGGTTGAGGTAGCCTGCCTTTTCGTTGTCTCCCAAGTTGCCCACGAGCAGGTCAAAATTCTTATTGAAGGAGGGCTGGGGCTGACTTTCCCAACTGATCTTGGTGGCTTTTTTCAAGTAAAACTGCCTGCCAAACTCTACGAGTGAAAACTTGGATGCGGCTTCAGCAAACTGTGCTCCCTGCTCAAAAACCTGTTCTGGCTGAAGGACGAGTGTCCCCGATTTACTTCCTCCCGATAGCTGCGCAAAGGCTTGGACTCCCTTTTGGTAACATTCGTCCATCACATCGAGGGTGAGCTGGTAGTCCTTGATCCAAAGGAGGGCATTTTCGGGCAAAAAAGTCAAAAAGGATTGCCGCACCTCTTGCAGAAGGCGGGTTTGCACATTGGGGATCAGGGAAATGAATTCTACAGCTTGTAGGGACAGCTGGGTTTCCGGGTCGAAGGTGCGAATGCTTTCAATTTCTTTTCCAAACAATTCCAGTCGATAGGGGAACTCATTGCTAAAGGAAAAGACATCCAAAATCCCTCCTCGAATGGCGAATTGGCCGGGTTCATAAACGAAATCGGTACGTTCAAAATCATAGGAGCTGAGAATTTCAGTGACAAATTCCAAGTCTACAGCCTCGCCCACTCGAGCAATAAAGGTGTTTTCGACAAGAGCGCGCTTGTTGACCACTTTTTCGTACAGCGCTTCGGGGTAAGTGATGACGATCCTTGGACTGCCCTTAGTTTCCAGGATTTGGTTCAGGAGTTCGGCCCGCTGTAGGACATTCGCATTGTCAATTTCTTCGTATTGGTAGGGGCGTTTGTAGCTGCTTGGGAAAATCCCATAATGGGGTGTGCCCAACAAGTTTTGAAGATCCGAGTTGAGGTAGGCAGCTTCTTCTTTGTCTTGGGCAATGACCAAGTGAAATCCCCCCTGCTTTTCAAAGTGGGCCGCGAGGAGAACCATGTCCAAGCTTCCGGAAAGGCCTTTTAGTTGCAGTTGGAAAGGGACCCCGGCACTTAGTTGGTGTGCGAGGGTTTGAAAAATGGGGTCCGACTGGTAAATGGAGAGAAAAGAAGGTCTATCCACAAAGGGCTTGGTTTAAGAGATGGAAGGCTGCAAATCTAGGTTTTTTTGGCCTATCTCGAGGAAAGGAAACAGAAATTGACATTTTTTGAACTAAGAGCCGTACAAAATGTTTTTGAATCGATGAGACAAACACCCCCTCCAAAAACCTGGTTCCAAAAACTGGAGAAACTCCATCCTTACGAGATGCTACTGTATCTCGGGATGCTCGGGAGTGGGATTATCTTTTTGTTTCTGGCGCTGGCATTTCTTTTTTCTGGAAGGGAGTCCCTTCAAGGGCTCAATCAACAGATGCCGATTGCTTTTCTCGTGTCTACTTTTCTTTTGGTCCTGTCAGGATACACTGCCGTGAAAATGCGTATCCATTACCAGGAAGAAAATAGTGCCAAACTGCACCGATCCTTGAAAGCCACCTTTGTTTTGGGGCTGCTATTTATGGTGTTTCAAGTCTTGGGATGGATGGAGCTTGCCAACAAGGGCATCAGTTTCACAGGAATTCCGAGTGGATCTTTTCTCTATGTCCTTTCAGGAATTCACGTGGCACACTTGTTTGGGGCCATGGGTTTCGCGGTGATTTTGCTCTTGCAACTCCGAAAAATTGAGCAGGATATGGTCCGAAAACTCGTATGGATGACTAATCCTTACGAAAAACTGCGCATTCGCCTGTTTACCGTGTACTGGCAATTTATGGATGCGGTGTGGCTTATTTTATTTCTTCTTTTTGTAATCAGCTTCTGATGCACCTCCACCTTCAAACCCCCGTCGCTAGTACCCACTTGGAAGTGAAAGCCGGCTTTACCGAATCCTTATTTGCCAAGTTGGCCCCTCCCTTTCCGCCCGTGAAGGTGCTCCGCTTTGACGGCTGCAAAACCGGAGATATCGTGGATTTGGAGTTGAATTTTGTTTTTTTCAAGCAAAAGTGGACCAGTAAAATCACCGAGGATCACTGTGATGCACAGGAGTTCCGCTTTGTGGACGAGGGCATTGTGCTTCCATTTTTTCTAGGCAAGTGGAGGCATTGCCACCGCATTTTGGCGCAGCCAAGTGGAAGTATTATTTCAGATGAAATTGAATTTTCCGGCGCATTTTCTTGGATGACCCCGCTGCTATACCCAGTCCTTTGGGTTCAATTTTGGTACCGGAAGCCAATCTATCGCCGGATTTTTAGAAAGAAGTAGCAGTCAACAGGTGCTCGCAATTTTTGATTTGGCAGTCTCCATAGAGTACCAACGAGTGGCTGGTCATGGAGGAGCTAAATTCCTTGCTCATGCTTTCCTTTATTTCCGTTAGTCGGGGATCTGAAAACTCCCGAATCTTTCGACACTGGTTGCAGACATGGTGATCGTGATGGGTATAGGTCAGTGCTTGCTCGTAAAGGGCTACTTTATCCTTAAATTGATGTTTGACGGCTAGGCCGCTTTCGACAAGAAGATCTAAGGTGTTGTAAATGGTGGCTCGGCTGATGGTGTAGCCTTTATTTCTCATTTTTAGAAAAAGCCCCTCCACATCGATGTGTTCGTCTTCGGGGAGGAGGTAAAGTTCATCCAGCACGGAATACCGTTCGGGAGTTTTTCTACTTCCTTGCCGAAGTAGAAAGTTTTCAAAAATCTTTTTTGCTTTTTCAATTAAGGCGGTATCGGCCATCTTGTTGAGGGGTTGAATGCTAAAGATCTACTTTTCCTTAAGCTTTGACAAGGAAAAAAGGGAGTTCTTCCAGGGAGAATTCTTCAGAATTTGTTTGAACCTCGGATCAAAAACTCCGTAACTTAATGGAATTGAACTGTGAAGTGGATGATGGTAAGAGCGCTCTTAGTTGGTGTAATTTTTTTGTTGGGACTGACCCTTCGGGCGCAGGTTCCCGGATTTTTTGTGGTCGGGGATCAGAAAAAAGTAAAATTGCCTTTTTTGGCATCCAATAGCCTCATTTTACTGCCTGTCTCCATCAATGGAAGTTCCCCGCTTTATTTCTTATTGGACACCGGGGTGCGAGCCAACCTCCTTTTTAGTAAGTCCATGGGAGATTCTTTGGGCCTGTCCTACACTCGTAGAGTAGGGATGGTCGGCGCAGATGGAAGCACGACCGTTTGGGCGCAGGTATCACCAATGAACACCTTGGACCTGGGGGAGGTGGAGGGGAGACTTCAAAGTTTGTTGGTCCTAGAGGAAGATTTTCTGGAACTGGAATCGGTGATTGGCATTCCCGTGTATGGGATCTTGGGACAAGAGTTTTTCAAACACAATGCGGTTAAAATTGACTACGAGCAGGAAGTAGTGACTTTTTATGCTCCAAGCGCATTGGCATTTAAGTCTCCATTGTACCGAAAAGGATCTCTGACACTCGAGGAAGGAAAGGCGTATATCGAGGTGAAAGTCCGGCAGAAGGCAGGACCTAAACTTAGGGGGAAGGTGCTCGTGGACACCGGTGCCAACCATGGCTTGCTATTGAATCGGGAGACATTCCCAGCAATTCAGCTTCCAGAAAAACACATAGAAACGCAATTGGGACAGTCCTTGGGGGGTGTGTTGTACGGTTCTATTGGAAGGGTGGCAGGGCTTTCCATTCGAGGATTGAAATTTTCACAGGTCCTTACCTCATTTCCTGAAGAAAGTTTTGCCAGTATCCGAATTAAGGAAAGTGGGCGGATGGGGAGCTTGGGAGCAGAGGTTTTGGGTCGAATGACCCTGATTTTGGACTATCCGAGAAATGAAATCTTTGTAAGGAGAAACCCGGCCTTTTACCATCCCTTCGAATTTGATATGAGTGGCTTGGTGGTCAAAAAATTGTTGACTACTCCAAAGCGCTGGTATGTTGGGGATGTGCGCAATGGCTCACCCGCGCAGCTGGCAGGCATTTTGCCATTTGATGAAATCATAACCATTAATTCGGTGCCTATCGTCCTTTGGGAGATGGACCAATTGGTGAAATTGCTACGTTCTGAGGAAGGAAAAGAGATCCAATTGGAGGTACGTCGCTACTCCCAGCCTGGTTCTCCGGCTTTTGAAGACTTAAGGTTCCGCTTTCTCCTGAAAAAGCAGATTTGATTTTTCCAGCGGAAAAGAAAATTTGGGTAACTTTGAGTTCGAAGACAACATCTGCAGCTACTATTCCGTGTAACTCTTCGATTTAACCCATATCAACAATGAAAAAAATCTTAATTCCAGTAGCCATCCTTGCCGTAATTGGTATTTTAATCTATTCCAAGGCGGTAGGTACCTACAACCAATTTGTCCAATTAGAAGAAGAAATCAACGGCCAATGGGCTGAGGTGCAGACCCAATACCAGAGACGTGCAGACTTGATTCCTAACCTTGTCAATACTGTAAAAGGCTATGCAGAATTTGAGCAGGAAACCTTGACAGGGGTAGTAGAAGCTCGCTCGAAAGCCACTTCTATTCAAATCGATCCGACGAACTTGACTCCAGAAAAGCTTGCCGAATTTCAGCAGGCACAGGATCAGCTTTCAGGCGCCTTAAGCCGCTTGTTAGTCAGTGTTGAAAAATATCCAGACTTGAAGGCCAACCAAAACTTCTTGGAGCTTCAGGCTCAATTGGAAGGAACGGAAAACCGAATTTCTGTGGCTCGTAGAAACTTCAATGAGTCCATCAAAGGATTCAATTCCACCTTGCGCGTGTTCCCGAACAACCTCTTTGCAGGCTGGTATGGATTTGTAGCCAAGGGCTATTTTGAAGCGGCTGCTGGTGCAGAAAATGCCCCTAAAGTAGAATTCTAAGCACATGGCAACCCACCTATTTTCTCCAGAGCAGAAGGCACAAATCGTGGCCGCAATAAAGGAGGCAGAAACCCAAACCTCTGGAGAGATTCAAGTACACATCGAAAGCCGTTGCAAAGGTTCAGTTTTGGACCGTGCGGCTCAGGTTTTTGAGGTGCTCAAGATGTACCAAACCAAAGACAGAAATGGAGTCTTGGTCTACTTGGCTGCAGAAGACCACAAATTTGCTATTTTAGGAGATGCAGGCATCAATGCAGTGGTGCCTGCAAACTTCTGGGAAAGCACCAAAGACCTGATGGCGAATCTCTTTCGCCAAGGCAAATTCACCGAAGGCCTTATTGAAGGCATCCACCATGCCGGGGATCAGTTGAAAACTCATTTTCCTTACGATCACCGGGACGACCAAAACGAACTATCTGATGAGGTATCCTTCGGCAATTAAGCCTTTATTATTCCTGATTTTCTTGTTTCAAGCAGTTAGCGCAATGGCGCAGGACTTTCCTCCTGCTCCCAATCCTCCGCGCTTGGTCAATGATTTTACCGGTACCCTGAGCACCTCGGAAGTCGAGCAATTGGAGCAAAAATTACTGGCCTATTCCGACAGTACCTCTACCCAGGTATCCATTGTGCTCTTAGGGTCTGTAGGTCCCTATGATATCTCGGACTATGCGTTTCAATTGGGCGAGCAATGGGGAATCGGTGGAAAAGGAAAGGACAATGGCATCCTCATTTTGGCAGCCATGGAAGACCGAAAAATCTTCATTGCTACAGGACGAGGAATGGAAGGGGCTATTCCAGATGCGCTTGCCAAGCGAATCGTGACGGACATGATCCTTCCCAACTTTAAAATGGAAGCCTACTACCAGGGATTGGATCAGGCGACAGACATGATCTTCAAGTTGGCCTCTGGCGAGTACAAAGCCGATGAGGTCCTCTCGGAGGGAAATGGTGGAGGGGCCATTCTTCTTCTCCTTCTGTTGGTGTTTCTTTTCGTCATCCTTCCCATGATCAAAAACAAGAAGGACAACAACAACCACATGGGTGGACGTGGAGGAGGGGTTGATTTCTGGACCACCATCATGCTTGCCAATATGCTAGGTGGCGGTGGCCGCAGCAGTGGAGGGGGTTCCTTTGGAGACTTTTCTTCGGGAGGGGGATCTTTTGGGGGCTTCGGCGGAGGTTCCTTTGGAGGTGGAGGCGCAGGAGGAAGCTGGTAAATCCCTACTTAGGTATTTTCTTTAGAAATTAGGGCAGACAAGGCCTCTTGAATGAGGTCTTGTTCAAAGCCTTTGCTCATCAGGTACTGCATCACGAGGTACCTTTTTTTGTAGGCATCTGTTTCCTTGGTTTTTTCCCACTTTTTCTCCGCCTCGCGCTCCAGGGTAGCATAATACTCCTCCCCGTCAATCTCGGAAAGCCCCAATTGAATCACCGCCCCTTTGATGTGTCGGAGCTTGAGTTCCTGCCGGATTCGGTTTCTCCCCCATTTTTTAATTCGAAATTTTCCTCGGGCATAGGAGCGCGCAAAGCGCTCTTCGTCTACAAATCCACTCGCTTCCAATTCGGCAAGAATCGTCTCTACGCCCTTTCCTTGGATACCTTTTTCAAAAAGTTTACGTCGCAGCTCCCAGGCACAGCGCTCTTGGTAGGAGCAGAAGGTTTCCAATTTACCCCGTGCTTCTTCCAGACTCCAATTCTTTTTTGGCGACTGCTCTCCGTTATTTGTTCCCCAAGTGGACATTTTTGGTAATTTTGAAGCAAATTACCTTTCGCGTAAGTTTTTTCAAACCTAATTCCCCTATTCCACCCATGAGAAAGAAAATCGTAGCCGGCAACTGGAAGATGAACCTCACCTTCGAAGAAGGACAACAGCTCACCAGTGAGATCGTGCAAATGTATAAGGACGAGGCGATCCAAGAGGTAACCGTTGTCCTGAACCCTCCTTTTCCACACCTGTATCCGGTCAAAAAATTAGTGGGAGATACCCCAGGAGTGGCTGTAGGCGCACAAAACTGTTCGGACAAAGAAAGCGGAGCCTTTACCGGTGAAGTTTCCACCAAAATCCTTGCTTCCTTTGGCGTATCCTATGTCATTTTGGGCCATTCCGAACGCCGAGAATATTTTAAGGAGGACAATGCCCTTTTGGCCACCAAGGTCAACCAAGCCTTGGCCCATGGACTGACTCCCATCTTTTGTTGTGGAGAATCCTTGGAAATCCGTGAAGCAGGCACCCATGAGGAGACGGTAAAAGCACAGCTGACTGCCAGTCTATTTCACCTCAGTCCGGAGGAGTTTTCCAAGGTGGTGATTGCTTACGAACCCATCTGGGCCATCGGAACGGGTAAAACTGCCTCTGCGGATCAAGCACAAGAAATGCATGCCGCACTTCGTGCCCACCTAGCCAGCAAGTATGGACAGGAGATTGCTGCGCAAACTTCCATTTTGTACGGAGGATCTGCCAATCCAGGGAACGCGAAAGAGCTTTTTGGCAAGCCGGATGTGGACGGAGGATTGATTGGAGGAGCCTCTCTCAAGTCCCGTGATTTCATTGAAATTGTAAAATCATTTTAAAAAAAGGCTCCGCAAATGCGGGGCTTTTTTAGCCTTTTCCTTCCTTGAAGGAGAGCGCTTACCCCAGTACAAATTACTCATGGACTACATACAAGTAAGCATCACCTGCCTGGAGGAATACCGGGAAATCCTGATAGCCGAACTGGCAGCGGTTGGCTTTGATTCCTTTTTGGAAACAGACAACGGCTTGGAGGCCTATGTGCCGCAAGACCTGTTTGCCAGAGATTCCTTTGACGAAGTCATCGCCAACTACCGTGAGCCTGCAGCGCTTACTG
>CAYNIK010000032.1:0-8665 GCA_964397145.1 uncultured Limnohabitans sp. | reverse complement strand
TCAGCCTAGTAATTTTTGCGTTGTTGGAGACCATCCTATTCACCTACATTTTCGGCATGAAAAAAGGATGGGAAGAGATCACCAGAGGTGCTGATATTCGCATTCCCTCCTTCTACAAATATATCATGACCTACATCACACCCGTGTTACTAAGCATTGTATTCTTAGGTGCTTTGATTACTCCTGCCGATAACGATTGGGTAGCAGCTTTCTCGAACTTATTTTCAGGGGAAGGTTGGCCTTTAGATGCAAGTTCATTGATCGCAAAAATCACCTTTGCGGACTTGGAAGCACAAATTCTTGCCAACCCTGAGAATACCGCTGTTTTGGAAGAAAAAATGATGTATTCAGGCTTTGCAAGAATTCAGTTGCTCCTCTTATTTCTTGGTATTTGTGGCATCGTCTGGTACTCCACTGTTAAACGCAAAAAATCAATCCAATGAACACTTCCGCGCTAATTCTATCGCTCATTGCACAAGGAATAATCCTATCCGTTACGCTGTATTGCTTCTATTTGGTATTGAAAAAACCGAATACAGAAGAAAAATAATTCTAGTTCCTGTAGTACAGGATTCCGTTTAATTACTAAAAGCTCGATTTTATCGAGCTTTTTTTATTGTTCGCAAGCTTCCTGCTTTCAAAAAAACTTAATAATTTTTTTTATTTTGAACAGTGTTCATTTATTTTTGACCATTCAAATTATACTATGGGTATCGCTGAACGAAAAGAACGAGATAAGGAAGAATTACGAGAACGCATCCTAGCGGCTGCAAAGACCCTTTTCCTTGAAAAAGGAGTAGAAAAAACCTCAATTCGAAACATAGCCGATTTGATTGAATACAGTCCGGGAAGCATCTATCACTATTTCAAAGACAAAAACGAGATCTTCCATGCACTGCATCAGGGAGGCTTTCAACAATTGATGAGCCGAATGGAAGTACTGATGACTGAATCTAATCCTATGGAGCGATTAAAAGGAATGGGTGCCATCTATGTGCAATTCGCGCTAGAAAATCCAGACATGTATGACTTGATGTTTATCAAAGAAGCTCCAATAGCTCACGTTTCAAATTCAAATGAGGAGCAATGGAAAGAAGGCTTTGGCACCTTCAATTTCCTGAGAGCAACTATCCAAGAATGTATCCAGTCAGGGCACTTCCAAGGACATGAAGAGGAAGCACTTTCTTTTTTGGTTTGGTCCACCGTTCATGGTATGGTATCCCTACGCATTCGCCGACGCTGCGAGGTAGTCTTGGCACAGCGTCAAGACACCATCGTTAAGGATGGCTTAAATGAATTTTTCAGCATACTTGATCGACTTTCCTCATGAAAATCATGCCTACGAAAACTCAACTTAAAAGACCATTTCGAATTCTAATTCAGGGATTTATCCTGCTGATTGGCCTTCAAACATCAGCTCTTCGAGCACAAGTGGTTTTAGACACTTACATCAAGGAAGGCTTGGCTAATAACCTCGTACTCCAGGAAAAAAATACAAGTTTGGAACAAAGCCTTTTGGCACTGAAAGACGCGAAAAGCTTCTTCCTCCCCTCAGTAGATTTTGGAGCAAACTACACCTTGGCAGAAGGAGGACGAACAATCGCTTTTCCTGTTGGCGACCTACTCAACCCCGTCTATTCGACCTTAAATAAACTTACCACTTCCAATAATTTTCCTCAAATCGATAACGTATCCGAGCAATTACTCCCTAATAACTTTTACGATACCCGCTTTCGAACAACGCTCCCTATTCTCAATTCAGACTTGATTTATCAAAACCAAATCCGAAAAGAACAAGTCATTTGGACCGGTTATCAAGTAGATATTTACCGAGCTACCCTCATTCAAGATATCCGATTGGCCTACTTCAATTTCTGCGCCGCCCACAGTTCCATCCAAATCCTAAAAAGTAGCCTACTTCTCGTAGAACAAAACTTAAAAGACACCCGGTCCCTAGTTGAAAATGGAAAAAGACTTCCAGCAGCCGTGTTGCGCGCAGAAAGCGAACTTGAACAAGTAAAATCGCTGATAACCGAGGCCGAATTAAAAACGAACAATGCCGCTCAATACCTAAATTTTTTGGTTAATCGGCCATTAGACCAAGCAGTAATCTTTGAGGAAATTCCTCTCAATCTCAGCCGGGTCGACCAATTACTCCTCGAAAACCTACATCCACAAAATCCGGAACTGCGTGCCATGCATAGCTTGGAAACCATTCAGGAGACAGCTCTTAAGCTGGGCAAAAATTATTGGATACCAAAGATTTCTACCTATGCAGACCTCGGTTCTCAAGGATTTGATTGGAGCTTCGATTCCCAATCCAGGTACTTGATGTGGGGATTAAATTTCAGTGTCCCCGTATTTCAAGGGGGAAGGAATCAAAACCAAATTCAGCGGAATGTCCTCGGCTTGCAATCCGTGCAACGACAAAAAGAATTGGTGAATCAGAAACTGAACCTAGGCCTCCAAGTTCAACGGAATGAGGTAAAAACACTACTTGCTGCGCTCCAATCTTCGGAAAAGAAACTAGTATCGGCCTCTGCCTACTTTAATCTGGTAGACAAGGGATTCAAAGAGGGAAGCCAATCCTTGCTTGAATTTATTGATGCCAGAAACCAATACACACAAGCTTCTCTAATTAAATCCATCAGTGTCTATAAGCTTCACATGGCTTTGGCACAACTTGAACGTCAACTTACTACTGAAACCAACTAAGTCATGAATAAGCGCTATTCACTTTTCCCGGTCATTTCCCTCCTCTTTCTATTGGGATGCAGCAGCAGTACACCTACTGACAAGGGTACGCCACAAACAGGTCAGGCTATTCCAGTAAGCCTTATCCCACTGGAAGCTAAAGCCATGACGGCTGCAGTTACGGCAAGTGGTAATTTTAGTACCAAAGACGAAACCCTCCTATCCTTTAAGCTAGGTGGCATTGTCTCCAAAGTACTGGTGGAGGAAGGAGATGCCGTAAAATCTGGACAAATCGTTGCTAGCCTAGACTTGACTGAAATTCAAGCAGGGGTTCGCCAATCCAAACTTGCCTACGACAAAGCCTTGCGGGACCATCAACGTGCAGCTCGTCTCTACACCGATAGCGTGGCTACACTTGAACAGTTTGAAAATTCCAAAACAGCACTGGAAATCGCGGAACAGCAGTTAAATACGGCCAACTTCAACTTGGCCCAATCCCAAATCCGAGCCACCAAAAATGGATTTGTGCTCAAAAAATTTGTGAATCCTGGTCAGCTGGTTGGTTCAGGCACCCCCATCTTACAAATCAATGGTGCAGCTTCCGGTGCTTGGATCTTAAAGGTCACCTTAAGTGACCAGCAATGGAATTCTATCCAAATTGGCGATAAGGCTGAAATAAATGCTGCAGCATCTGCCACCTGGACAGCTGGCAAAGTAACGCAAAAAAGCCAGTCTGCCGATCCCATTACAGGCACCTACTGGGTAGAAATCAGTCCCGAATCAGTCAAAGACCTATCTCTCGCTTCAGGCATGTTTGGAAAGGCTCGTATCCAACCTTCGCAAACGGTACAAGGTTGGGAAGTTCCTTTTGAATCCGTTCTGGATGCCAATGGGGACAGCGGGTTTGTCTTTGTTGTCGAGGGTGAAAAAGCGAAAAAAGTAAAAGTTCAATTGGGGAAAATCACTACCAGTTCCATTCAGGTACTAGCTGGTTTGGAAAATTACAAGAACCTAATTGTGTCAGGAAGTGCCTATTTGGCGGATGGTTCCACTATTCAAGTTAAGAACTGATGAAAATCTC
This sequence comes from uncultured Limnohabitans sp., assembly GCA_964397145.1. Lineage (GTDB taxonomy): Bacteria > Bacteroidota > Bacteroidia > Cytophagales > Cyclobacteriaceae > Algoriphagus. Next base: position 4,890 of record CAYNIK010000032.1, on the reverse strand, counting down.
GGATTTCGCGGTAAAAAATTACCAGTTTACCCTGGTCATCTTTCTGATGACCGTGGTTTTGGGATTGACTACCTTTTTGAACATGCCGCGGAGTGAAGACCCGGTAATCAATTCTCCCAATTTTCCTATTGTTGTCATTTATCCTGGCGCTAGTCCTGAAGATTTAGAAGAACTAGTGGTGGATCCCTTGGAAAAAACCATTTATGCACTCGAAAATATCAAGCGCATTGAAACCGAGATTAAGGATGGGGCAGCTATTTTACTCGTGGAATACAACTACAATGAGGATGTAGATGAAAAATACCAAGAGCTCGTTCGGGAGGTCAATACCCTCCGTCCTCAATTGCCGCAAGAAATTTTCTCCATCGAGGTAAAGAAGGTTAGACCATCCGATGTCAACATCCTACAAATTGCTTTAGTCAGTGAAAATGCTTCTCGAGAATCGCTTAAATCCGAAGCTGACCGCTTACAAAAAGACTTGGAAAGTATTACGGAATTAAAGAATGTAAAAATCCATGGATTACCTGCCCAATTGGTAAAAGTTGAATTGCAATTGGACAAAATAGCCTCTTTAAATATCCCTCTTGGTGCGCTAATTGGTAGCATCAAAAGTGAACTGAGTAACATCCCCGGAGGTCAGGTGGATGCTGGAAACAAAACTTTCAATGTAAAAACAAGCGGTAATTACAGTTCAGCTGATGAAATCGCAGAGACTGTAGTATTTTCCTTACAAGGAAAAAACATCCTATTGAAAGATGTGGCAACCATTCGAGATGACTTTGAGGATACCAAGCACATCACCCGGCTCAATGGGTACCGGGCTATCTTTGTTACTGCCGCCTTAAAAGAAGGAACCAACATTTCTAAAGTACAAGAAAAATACAGTCCCCTACTCGCCTCTAGTAGTGAAAAGTTGCCACAAAACATTGATTTAATCGTTGCTTTTGACCAAGCCGACTATGTCAATAGACGACTAGGTGGATTGGGAATGGACTTCTTGATTGCAATTGCCTTGGTGTTTGTGACGCTACTTCCTCTTGGTAATCGTGCCTCAATTATCGTCATGGTTTCCATTCCCTTATCCCTTGCAATTGGGTTAATTTTATTGAATGCACTGGGGTATGGACTCAATCAACTTAGTATCGTCGGCTTGGTAGTGGCCTTAGGCCTACTTGTAGACGACAGCATCGTAGTCGTGGAAAACATCGAACGATGGATTCGAGATGGCTTTAGCAAGAAAGAAGCAGCATTGAAGGCCACCCAACAGATTTCGATCTCTGTAGTCGGATGTACGGTTACTTTAATTATCGCCTTCCTTCCCCTGGTATTCTTGCCAGAAAGTTCGGGGGATTTCGTACGAAGCCTACCCATGTCCGTCATCACGAGCGTGCTTGCTTCCTTGGTAGTATCCCTGACCATCATCCCATTTCTTTCAACTTGGCTATTGAAGAATAAGACCGAAGGGCATACCAATAAGATCTACGACCTCTTTCAAAAAGGCATTCATGTGAGTTATGCACCACTTCTGGAAAAAGCATTAAAAAAGCCTGTCGCTACGCTCGTAATTGCTGGCGGAATCTTCTTCGTCTCCCTTGGTTTATTTCCTGTAATCGGATTTAGCCTTTTCCCTTCTTCGGAAAAACCACAGTTTCTTATCAATATCACCACTCCGCTACAATCCAATTTGAGTAATACGGATACCCTCGTAAGGCAAGTGGAATCAGAGGTGGCTAAAATTCCTGAATTGCAAAACTTTGCGACCAATGTAGGCAAAGGAAATCCACGCATTTACTACAACGAAATTCCTGAAAACGAGCGCAGCGATTACGGGCAACTGTTTGTTCAACTTGAACCAGAGACGTCTGCGCCTCGAAAATTGGAAATCATCCAAACCCTCCAAGCCAATTTTTCAAAGGTAGTCGGAGCAAAGGTGGAAGTGAAAAACTTTGAGCAAGGACCACCCGTGACTGCTCCGATCGAAATCAGACTGGTGGGAGAAAATTTGGATACCCTTCGAAATCTAGCTTCAAAAGTGGAATTACTGCTTCAGCAAACTCCAGGCACCCTCTATGTCAATAACCCAGTAGCCAACTTAAAAACAGATATCCGGGTGGATATTCAAAAGGAAAAAGCACGGCAATTGGGAATTGCGACAGCAGACATCGATCAAACCGTCCGACTCGCACTTGCAGGGTTGAATTTGGGATCATTTACTGATCCGAAAGGCAATGAACGATCTATATTACTGACCACACCAAAAGAAGATCGTGCAACACTGGAAACATTCGAGCCCATTTATGTCTACAACAACCAAGGAAAAGGAATACCGCTCTCCCAAATTGCAGATCTCAAATTTGAAAGCAGCACCCTTACCATAGACCATTACAATAAAAATAGATCTGTCTCTGTATCTTCCTTTGTAGATGCCAATTACCTCACAGATCGCGTGTTGGGTGAAGTAATCGCCAAACTAGACCAAGTACCCTTACCGGAAGGCTATCGCTTGACTCTAGGTGGTGAATACGAAACCAAACAAGAATCCTTTGCAGGGTTCAATACCATTATCATCATCACTGCATTTCTTTTTATTGCAGTTTTGATCTTGCTTTTCCGAACCTTCAAAAGCACAATCATTGTGCTATCAGTAATTCCGCTGGGGATGGTAGGTGCCTTGATTGCACTTTGGATAACGGGCAATTCCCTTTCCTTTGTAGCCATTATTGGGCTGATTGCCTTGGCAGGGATTGAGGTAAAGACCTCAATCCTTCTGGTGGATTTCACCAATCAGTTACGAAAAGAAGGCGTAGATTTGGATACCGCCATTCAGCAATCTGGAGAAATCCGCTTCCTACCCATCGTCCTGACTACCATTACTGCCATCGGAGGATTAATTCCAGTAGCCTTAAGCACCAATCCATTGATCTCTCCTCTTGCGATTGTACTCATTGGCGGATTAATCAGTTCGACTATCCTATCCAGAATCGTTACCCCAGTGCTTTACAAACTGCTACCACCAAAGGTTTGATTTAAAAAAAACTGGCATGCCCCATTTGGATGAAACATCAGGATAGCTTGAAATGCAATACCCCTTAAAAATAATTCAAATCCTTTTTCTATATTTCTTTCCAAATCAATTCCTTAACCAAAAGAACCATGAAACTAATTACCACCCTTCTGTGCGGTTTTGCACTTTTCCTTATCTCCTTTACCACCCAAGCTCAAACTACCGACTACTTTGTAGGTGATTGGGAAGTAACGATCAAAGACACCCCAATGGGTACCATCACTGTGTTGCTTACACTAGAGCGAGTAGATGGCAAGTTGGTTGGGAAGTTTGTGGACTCATCTGGTAATGAAACCAAGATGAATGACATTACTGAGTCAGAAAACAGCCTTACACTTAGCTTCACCTCGGAATATGGTGATCTAGTCTTGGCTATTCAGCGTGAAGACGATGAAAATGTCAGCGGATCTCTGATGGATTCCTTCGCAGTCGAAGGCAAGCGAGTAATCAAGTAAAAAATAAGGCGGGAAATCCCGCCTTCTTTTTTTCTAAACATTCCGTGTATAGTCGGGTTGGATACCCAAACACTACCCATGAAAAGAAGGACTTTTCTTAGCGGTTTGGCTGGCATAATACCAGCTTCCGCATTGCTGTATTACCTAAGTCCAAAAGAAGAGATGACTGTCCGTCACCTAGACAATCCCAAACTCCCCTACGACAAAACCCCAGCTGACTGGAAAGGCACACCACAACGGAGTGATGGCACTTTTCAAAATCTGCACCATCCTTTTGAAGCCAGTCTCTACTCCGTCTTGAAATGGAAGCTTGAAACTAACCCACAGGCAGCAGCGAAGAAATCGGATCTACGAAGGCTTGCAGTGGAGCAAATCCCCCTGCTCAGTACTTCTTCCAAAGACAGCCTCATCTGGCTCGGTCACGCTAGCTATCTTATCCGCATGGCGGGCGTCAACATCCTAATTGATCCCGTCTGGCTCGAAAACTGGGCCTTAAAACGATATAGCCCCTTACCTTTCGATCCCGCTCAACTCCGAGACATCGATTACATTCTCCTCTCTCACGATCACCGCGATCACTGTGACGAAGGCACCTTGACTTTGCTTGGTCAACTGGTCCCCAATGCAAAAATTCTAACAGGTCTCAACATGGCATCTTTGGTGCAACCTTGGCTCCCAAAGAACTCCATCCAGGAAGCTGGCTGGTACCAATCCTATGACCTAAGCCATTCCCTCAGCATCACCTTTGTTCCTACCAGGCATTGGTCTAAGCGAGGGCTGTTTGATACCAATCAACGCTTATGGGGTGGCTTTTACCTAAAAAGTCAGGAGCGGTCTATCTATTTTATGGGAGATTCTGGGGATGGCCCCCATTTCAAGCAAATTGCTGAGACATTGGGTGCACCCGATTACGCATTGATGGGAGTTGGAGCATTCAAACCAGAATGGTTTATGCACCCTTCCCACACCAGTCCGAGCGATGCGGCAAAGGCCTTTCGGGAAATGGGTGGAAAAAAATTCGTGCCGATGCACTTCGGCACCTTTGACCTAGCAGATGATTCCTTACTGGAGCCTCTGGACTGGCTTCAGGCTAACCCAGCCGCAGTTAACCATGCTTTAATCGTTCCAGTGGTGGGGAGAGAACTTCTCGGCTAGGGCATCCCAAAACGATTAGGCGCTTACCACTTTTTCAGTTGCTGATAGACTAGATGCAAAGGAAATCCCATGACCGTGTAGTAGGACCCTTGAATGCTACTCACCCCTACAAATCCTATCCATTCTTGAATCCCATAGGCACCCGCTTTATCGAATGGCTTGTATTTTTTAAGGTAATGCCAAACTTCTTCTTCCTCTAAAAATCGAAAGGTGACT